>NZ_JBHLUB010000030.1:0-240738 GCF_042434215.1 Micrococcoides hystricis
ATGTGTTGTTTCAGCACTTCCATCTTCGAAAGACCTCGACACTTTTTATGCCTTCAACACACCCCGATCACAAAACCGATCTACACCCAAAATTCCGAAGAGCCGCGAAAGGTCCAGATCCGCCGCGACGGATGGCCCGACTACTCCCACCTCCTTGCGGTGCTGGTTCGAGCTCCTTGTCTGCCCCCGCCCTCCGACGGAGATATCCGCACTGCCCGCGGCACTGTTCACGCGCAGCACGACAGGAGCGACGGGTCGGTGGTGAAGGCCTTGGCGGCGATCCGGATGCCCTCGGCCATGGTCAGGTAGGGGGCCCAGGCGTCAGCGACCTCGGCGACCGTCTTGCCGAGCACGTGGACTCCGGCGGCGGCGAGCTCGCCGGCCTCCTTGGCAACGGCGGTGATGCCGAGGATCTTCCCGGTGTCGGCGTCCACGACGATCTTGATGAAGCCGCGGGTGTCGCGGTTGACCAGTGCGCGGGGCACGTGGTGCAGCGGCAGGACGCGACAGTCGCAGCGGATCCCGGCGGCGACGACGTCCTTCTCGGTCATCCCGACCGCGCCAATCGCCGGGCCGGTGAATGTGACCCTCGGCAGTCGGGCGTAGTCCACGGCCCGGTCGGCGTCGGCGAACGCGTTCTCGGCGACGAGGGTGCCGTGGTGGGCGGCGACGTAGACGAACTCGGGGTGGCCGGTCACGTCGCCCGCCGCCCAGATCCGCGGGTGGGAGGACTGCATCCGGTCGGAGACGACCACCTCGCCGAGGTCCCCGGTCTCGACCCCGACCCTGTCGAGGCCGAGCCCGTCGGTGACTGGTCGTCGTCCGAGGGCGACGAGCACCTGGTCGGCGCGGAACTCCTCCCGCCCCCCGGCCACATCCGCGGTGACGACGGCCTGCCCGGTCGCGGCGTCGCGGGACACCCGCGTCGGCAGCGCGCGGCGGACCACCCGGATGCCCTCGTCGGCGAACACCTCCTGCAGCGTCCTGGACACCTCCGGCTCCTCCTTCGACGCGAGCCGGGACCGGACCAGCACGGTGACCTGGGAGCCGAGCCGGGCGAACAGCTGCGCCTGCTCCAGGGCGACGTAGCCGCCGCCGAGCACGAGCAGGGACTCAGGGAGTTCGGTCAGCTCCATCGCCGTGGTCGAGGTCAGGTACCCGGTCTCGTCCAGGCCGTCGATCGGCGGGGCCCACGGCCGAGAGCCGGTCGCGACCATGTAGTGCCCGGCCTCGATCGTCTCGGTGCTCCCGTCGTCCCCGGCGACCTGGAGGACCGGAGCGTCAGGGGTGCCGGCGAACGCGGCGTCGCCGCGGCGGACGGCCCACCCGTAGGAGTCGGCGACGTCGGCGTACTTCTCGCCCCGCAGCGACTCGACCAGCGCCTGCTTCCCGGCGATCAGGGCGGGCATGTCCACTGGCCCCGCCGTCGTCGCGATCCCCGGGAACCGGTCGGCGGCGTCGGCCGCGGAGTGCCGTGCGTCGGCCGCGGCGATCAGGGCCTTCGACGGCACGCAGCCGGTGTTCACGCAGGTGCCGCCGAGCGTCCCGCGCTCGATCATCACCACCGACTTGCCGAGCGTGGTCGCGCGGATCGCGGCGGCGAACGCACCACCGCCCGATCCGATGATGGCGAGGTCGTACTTCGTGGGCATCGCAGCTCCCGTCACTTGGGTTTCTCTTCTTTCTCGGCCATACTGGACCTTCCAGTGCAGGGGAAGGTCAAGAGGGATTCTGCCGAAAGAAAAGGGGGCCTGCGATGCGCATCGGGGAACTCGCCGAGCGGGCGGGAACGACGGCGAAGACGCTGCGGTTCTACGAGGAGCAGGGCCTGCTGCCCCCGGCCGAGCGCACGCCGTCCGGATACCGCGACTACGCGCCCGAGACGGCCGCCCGGATCGAATTCGTCCACCGCGGCCAGGCCGCGGGCCTCACCCTCGCCCAGATCCGCCAGATCCTCGACATCCGCGACGACGGCGCTGCTCCCTGCGAGCACGTGCGCGACCTCCTCGACGCGCGCCTCGCCGAGATCGAGCAGCAGATCGCCCAGCTCGCCGCGCTGCGCGACACCATCACCGAGCTCAGACGCGACGCCGCGCACCCGGAACCGGCGACGTGTAGCCCGGACCAGGTCTGCCGCTACCTATAGCTCTCCGGAACTAGGAGACAGTTCGCGGCAGGTCACTCGGTCGCTATACCAGCACGCCCCCCATGTGATGCGTACACACCTGAGTCGTATGAGCATGCAATCAAGGGCACTACTCCGTCATTTTGATCATCTGACCCTGCCGGTCGGAGCCTGACCATGGACGTGTTTCCCGATTTCGGTGGCGTCGGAGGTGCAGGCGACCTCAAAGCAGTGATCGGTGCGCTGCTGACGTTCGTGCTCATCATCGCCGTGCTCATGCTCATCATCTGCGCCATCACCTGGGCGATCGCCACGGCGAACGGCCACCATGGCGCAGCATCGAAAGCCCGTATCGGTGCCTGGACCTCGCTGGGTGCTGCGATCCTCGCCGGTGGCGCAGTCACCTGGGTGAATTGGCTCATCAACCTCGGCTCCACCTTGTAGCCAAGTTCGGTCATGCGGATGATCCGAGAAGACCTGAATTTCGCAGGTAGTCTGCCAGATTCTCGGTTAGAGGTAACGAGTCTAATTCGTCCACGCTGACCCACCTGGCGTCATCCGCATCGTCACCAGCACAGAGGGAACCACTGATCACGGTGGCGGCAAAGTCGTGATTCTCATAGACCCGACCATCATCTGTCGGAACTCGTACGTGCCACAATTCACGACCGATGTGAACATGGAGACCTGTTTCCTCGTGGGCTTCGCGAGCAGCCGCATCGGCGAATGATTCCCCACTCTCGACGCAACCCCCAGGAACGGACCAGAGGCCACGATCGGGTTCGGTTCCTCGTTTGATCAGCGCCACACGGCCCGCCGAGTCGATGATCACTGCGCTGGCAGCAAAGACCACTGTCTCGTCCATAGCTCATCAATCTATCAGCGGCCTGCAGGTGACCGGGGCGTACCTGTTCTGGGAGAAGCACTGTGCTTCCCCTGATTGAAGGAGCCTGAATCGTGAACACCCTCACCGTCCTGGCAGAAGCCACCCCCGTCCTCTCGGCGTTGTTGCCGATGCAGATCGATATCGACCCCAACAGTTCCGGACTACCGGGCATTAACCAGTTGCGCACCATTGTCGGTGCGGTCATGACCGTCGGCCTCATCCTCAGCGTGTTGGCGCTCATTGTGTCGGCGATCGTATGGGGATTCGGCGCAAACAGCAGCAACCCGCACCTGGCGGGCCGCGGGAAGATCGGCGTCCTCGTCTCCTGCGGGGCGGCGATCATCTGCGGCGCATCGGTGACGCTGATCAATTTCTTCTGGAACGTCGGCCAGTCCGTCTAACCCCAACACGAGCAACTGTTTTTAGGAAGGGTGTGATGTGCGGTGGCGATCTGCGACATCCCCGTCATCTCCAACGTGTGCGACGTGGCCGGTGAAGCTGCCGCCACCCTCGTCTCTGCCCCATTTTACTGGCTCGCCCAAGCCATGGGCCAAGCCGCCGGATGGCTCTTCGAGGCCGTCTGGAGCGTGTTTGACACCACCACCCTGGTGGACTTGTCTGACCCTGGCTATATCGGGGTGTACAACGTGCTCTTCGGTGTGGCGGTGTTCATTATGCTCATTTTCTTCTGTCTGCAACTGATCACCGGACTCATCCGCCGCGACCCCACCGCACTCAGCCGCGCCGCCCTCGGACTCGCGAAAGCCGTCCTCGGATCGTTTGTCGCGATCAGCATCACCGGGCTGCTTTTGGAGGTCACCGACCAGCTCACGATCGGGATCGTGCAGGCCACCGGCAACACGATGGAAGGTATGGGCGACCGTATCGCTCTGCTTGCCGCGGGGCTTGTCGGTATCAATATCGCTGCCCCAGGGGTGGGGGCGATCATCACGATCTTCCTCGCAGGGCTTGCGATCAGTGCCGCGGCGATCGTCTGGTTCAGCCTTCTCATTCGCAAGGCGCTCCTATTGGTGGCGATCGTATTCGCCCCCATTGCCCTGTCCGGAGCATCCTGGGATGCCACCAAGGGGTGGTTTACCAAATGGGCAGCGTTTGTCATCGCTCTGATTGCTTCGAAGCTTGTGCTGGTGGTGATCTTCCTTGTCGCTGTCACCCAAGTCTCAGCCCCTATCGACCTCGACTTGGCGTCGATTGCGGACCCGATAGCGGGGATCGTGCTCATGCTGATTGCCGCGTTCGCACCCTATATGGCGTACAAGTTCATCTCGTTCGTCGGGTTCGACATGTACCACGCGATGTCGAGTGAGCAGGAAGCAAAATCGGCGATGAACCGTCCCGTCCCAACCGTCGCGAAACCCGCCGGTGACGGGCCGAAGAAAGTCCTCGACGACGTCGGAACCTCCGGTGGGAAAACCGGGGGCGGATCATCGGCACCCGCAAGGACCGGTGGTGGTGGCTCGTCTTCGGGTACGGCCGCTGGTGCGGGGAAGGGCGCTGCCGCCGCCGGTGGCGCATCAGCCGGGAGCGCGGGTGCAGGGGCGGGAGGCGCGGGAGCCAGTGCGGGTGCAGGGGCGGCTGCGGCTGGCCCTGCCGCAGCCGCAGTGATCGGCGCGCAAGTAGTCAAGGGAGCCGCCACCGCTGGTCCCAAAGCAGGGTCCGCGGTCGGTGGACAAGCAGAGGCCCACGCAGGTGCAGCACGAGACGCCACACCCCCTCCCACACCGAACACCCCGGCACAGCCAACACCAGGCAGTGCACGTTCAGCATCACCTGCACCGCCCGCACCCCCTGCAAAGACGACACCACCACCGGCACCGCCGTCGTCCCCGAAGCCGAAGGAGTAACCCGTTATGGCACGCAAACACGAACACGACCGTCGCCGGAACGACTATGAGCTGTCGCCGGTGAAATTCTCCCGACTCACCCGCCGCGGCATCCTCCTAGGACTCTCGCTGCCGCAACTAATCACCCTCGCCATCGGTATCCTCTCGATCGTCGCCGCCCTGTACGCCGGTGGTGGCATCCTCATCGCCTACGCCGCACCGATCTGGCTGCTTGCAGCCGTGCTCACGTGGGTGCCCGCTGGGGGCCGGAAACTCATCGAGTGGGTGCCGGTCGGATTCAGATGGATATGGCGGATCAGCATCGGGCAATTGTTGTATCGCCGCCGTATCGTCAAACCGCGCCCAGCGGGCACCCTCGCCCTCCCCGGTGACGCCGCCGCACTGCGGGAGTATGTGGACCCAGAGACGGGCGCAGCGATGATTCACGACCCGCACCAACACACCCTCACCGCGATCATCGACCTCTCGCATCCCGCGTTCGTGCTCCTCGACCCCGGTGAACAAGAACGCCGCGTCACCGCCTGGGGCCGCGTCCTCGCCACCACCTGCCGTTCCGGGCGGATCGCGCGTTTGCAGGTGCTCGAACGCACCCTCCCAGATTCCGGGTCAGGGCTTGCCGAATGGTGGGCCTCCCACGGCCACCACGACGACTCGTGGACGGCGACCACGTATGCCGAACTCATCGAACGGGCAGGCCCCGCCGGGGAACGCCATGCCACCACGTTGTCGCTCGCGCTCGATATGCGAACCGCGGCCCGGCAAATCCGCACCGCAGGCGGCGGACTGCGTGGGGCTGCCGCGGTGCTTCGGCAGGAAATGACCACCCTCGTCGCCGCGCTGCGCGCAGCAGACCTCACCCCCTCGGAATGGCTCACCCCTGGTGAGGTCGCCGTCATCTTGCGCAGCGCCTATGACCCGGCTATCGCCGCCACGCTGGAACGTCACGGTGACCTGGGGCGTGATCTTGCCACCGCAGGCCCGGTCGCCGTCACCGAAACCTGGGACCAGCTGCGGTCGGATTCTGCGCATCATACGGTGTTGTGGATCAGCGAATGGCCACGCTCACTCGTCTATCCGGGGTTCCTCGCCCCGATACTGCTCTCGACGGGGATTCAGCGCTCGTTCTCGCTGGTGTGTACACCGATCAGGTCGGATCAGGCGGCTCGGGATATTCGGAAGAAGAAAACCGAATACATCAGTGACGCGGCGCAGCGGCAGAAGATCGGGCAGATCGAAGACGCCGGACAAACTGCTGAATACCAGGACGTGCTCCAACAAGAAGCCGACCTCACCTCCGGGCACGGCATCCTGCGCTACACCGGCCTCATCAATATCTCCGCCCCCACACAAGATGATCTCGAAGCGGCGGTCTCCGCAGTCGAGCAGGCCGCAATCCAAGCATCCTGCGAAACCCGTCGCCTTGTCGGGCAACAAGCCCAAGCCTTCACCGTTGCTGCCCTACCACTAGCACGAATGGTGTAGACAGTTGTCGCTATTCTGCGGCCTCCACGAGAATTACCTGCGCAGGATCGACGTCTGGTGCCCATGCCAGCGTGGGAAGATCGGCACTGTCTAGTCCTGCGAGTTCGAGCGCTGCTTGTCCAGCAAAGTGTGCAGATTGAATGGACTGTCCGTTTGCGATGTTTGCATAGAATCGCGCCGCGTAAGAAATTGCATCACCATCGCCGATGCTCTCAGCCATGCCGATCGCAAATGGGACTACTTCAGCAACGAGAGCATCAATCTGGCTGGCCGAATTACACGAATTTAGTACCACGAGCAGCGGAGGCGTGTCTGAAGCTTGGACTGCGCGGGAAAATGCCCGCGCAGTCACAATTACTCCTTGGTGAGGTTCGTCTTTTTCGTCTTCAAAAACTATCAATTCATCGTTACTGTGTCCGGAAAAGTGGATGATATGGGGCTGGAAGCGAGAGATGCCGTCTAAGAGATCTTCGGTAGTCGCGGCAGGACGTGGGTCAATTTCGATGTGATCGCGGTGCAAGGCAGATTCAACAGCAGCTCGGATTCTCTTTTGTTCTCGACCGACACGTAAGTCTCCCGCTGCAGAAGCGCCCAACATCAGCACACGAAGCTTCTCCGGCTTCGCATCAGGCATTCGACGCAGCACGCGGCTCACGGCCTGTTCAGTTCCGACTAGGCGGGCCTCAATCGCAGTCCGTTCGGCTCTAGTTCTTATTTCTGCCTGCTGTTGCGCACGTCTTTGTGCCCTTTCAGCTGCATCAGATTCCCTGCGCTCAGCACGCGCCAGTTTCGACTGAATTGCAACCTCTTCCTTTGCATAGCCCGAGGCTCGCGTTTGCCATCGAGTTGCTTCTTTACCAGCAGACTCAGCAGCCTTCTCACACCGGTCAGCTTCTCTAGCTTTACTATTTGCAGTCGTATGGCTCTTAGCTTTCGCACTAGCAGTACGCGCCTTAGCTCCTTCAGCCCTCTTCTTTGACTCTTTCGCGCGGAACTCTCCCGCCTTCTTCTCTGCATCAACTCGCTGTTTGCGTTTACGTTCCAACTGGCTTCGATATTGACTAGCGCTCATTTTGTTCCTTTTAGATAAGATCTCGACCCCGTACTTCTATACGGTAGTTCGAGCCTCCGACATCACCGGAATTATTGGAGTACCTGTCCGATGACACCTGCCATCGGGAGGACGACCATGCCCACTTTTGATAACCCTCTCAGTGATGCTGCCGAAGCATCCGAGGCGTTGCGCGGCCTCGCCCACGCGACCCGCACGTTTGACAACCCGGCCGACACGTATGCGGTGATCGGTGACCTCCTCTCCGGGGTCCGCTCCCTGCGGCAAGTATTCGACCAGCTCGCCATCACCCACCTCACGCACCAGGATCGTGCTTTCAACGACGCGGGCGACCACGAGATCGGTGCCGGGGACGCGTTGGCGGCTTCCGATGAACTTCATCAAGCCGGGTCTCTGCTGGATGCGGCGATTGACCGTCTCGATGCGGCGTCGCAAGCCTCTGGGCGGATCGCCTGGCACCCCGTTACAACGGTGGCCGAGCCGGTACAGAGGTATGTGAGTGTGGTGTTCCTGCAAGGCGACGAAGCCGACCGGGTGCTTGACCAGATCGATGCCGACGGGATCACCGCAGGTATCCGACACCTCCAGAGGTGGGACTACGGGAACGAAACCACCGACACGGCGCTCGCACACGGGCACGTCTACGACACCGTGCCAACCGGTGCACTGGATTGGACTGCTGAACACGGCGACTATGTGCTCGTCGCAAACCGTCACCTCGGTCAGGTCAGCCTGCTCCGCAAAACCATCCTCGACACCGACACCAGCAATGAAATCGATGGTGTGGACGCCGACATCGCCCCGGCACGGCCTGACGATCCTCCAGCCCGTCACGCTCCGAGTACGCCGTCTGCGCGGGAGGATGCGTTCGCCCACCCCTTCCGCCCCGCTCATATCAGTGCGGTGGTGCGTGATCGGGGGCTGGGGCTGTGAACCGTCACACGGATGAACGTCTGCACACGTCCGTGCTCGTCGGCCCGGAAGGGGAACGCCGCAAGCACCGCAAAGCCCGCCGCGATGCCGCCGCGGCTCTCCACGCCGAAGAACGCAGGGCACGAGCTACCGAAGCCAAAACGCGCGCAGATGCTCAACGTGCGGAACGGCGCAACACCCGCTACCTCCCGGCCGCGGGTGAACCCGGCCCCGCGGCACTTTCCACACCGGGCAGGTTCCGACTCCCACGCCACCAAGACACCTCCGCTGCGTTGGCGGGTGCGTACCCGTTCCTTGCCGAAGGTGGGCTCGGCTCTGACGGCGTGTTTGTGGGTCAGGATCTCTACTCGGGCGGCAGCTTCGTGTATGACCCATGGGTGCTCTACCAGCGGGGCCTGATCACCGCACCGAACGTCGTGCTCGCAGGCATCGTCGGCTCCGGTAAATCCTCCCTCGCGAAAAGCCTCTACACCCGCTCGATCCCGTTCGGTCGCCGCGTCTACGTACCCGGAGACCCGAAAGGTGAGCATACGCCGGTCGCAGAAATGGTCGGCGGGCAAGCCATCGTCCTCGGCCACGGGCTCCGCAACCGGCTGAACCCTCTCGATGAAGGCCACCCCCCCTCAGGATTGTCAGACCACGAATGGGCCACCCAGGTCGCTTCTCGCCGCCGTGATCTCATCGGTGCTCTCGCCGCCACCGTGCTGGAACGCTCGCTGACCCCGTTGGAGCACACCGCGATCGATGTCGCCTTGACCGCGGTCGTCGCGGGTAACGATGTGCCGATCCTGCCAATGGTGGTTGACCTGATTCTCACGCCCGACCCAGCAGATAACGACGACGGGCGACTCGCCGAAGATGGCCGCATGGTCGGTCACGCCCTACGCCGCCTCGTCGCAGGCGACCTCCAGGGCCTGTTCGATGGGCCGTCGACGGTGGCGTTTGATCCGTCGCTACCGATGATTAGCCTGGACCTCTCTCGGGTGGCTGAAAACTCGACCCTGATCTCGGTGCTGATGACCTGCTCCAGTGCGTGGATGGAGTCTGCGCTCATGGACCCGAACGGTGGGCAGCGGTGGGTGATCTACGACGAAGCCTGGCGACTCATGTCCCACCCCGCACTGTTGAAACGCATGGGTGCTCAATGGCGGCTCGCCCGTCATTACGGGATCGCGAACATGCTGATCTTCCACAAACTCACCGACCTCGACAACGTCGGCGACTCAGGTTCTGCCATGCGCGCCCTCGCCAGCAGCCTGCTTGCGAACGCGGAGACGCGGATCATCTACCGGCAAGAATCCGACCAACTCGGCATCACCGCCCAAACCCTGGGCCTCACCGGCACAGAACAGAAGCTTCTCCCGGGGCTTGGCACCGGGCAGGGGTTGTGGCGAATCAAGGACCGCTCGTTCGTGATCCAGCATCAGCTCCACCCGGCAGAACTCGACGCCTTCGACACCACCACCCGCATGATCACCAAAAGTGACAAGGTCATCGACGCTGACGAACCCACGGCCTCGCTGAGCCTGAACAGGGGTGGTGAGGGAGTATGAGCCGTCGAGAAATTCGTGCCCAACAGCAGCAGGGCCGACCGCCGGTGACACTTCCGCTCGTAGTCGTGACCGTGGAAACAGGAGGCACGTTAATCGTCACGGTTGACGGTGCACCTTTCGCACCTGAGGCGTTTGCGCCTGCGTGGCGGCGCAGCGACTTCGGACGCCTCATGGACTGCATCACCGATCTACGCCGCACCCCGGTGCGAGTGGAGGTGCACGAATCTGACGGGACCTCATTCACCGACATCATCACTCCCAGCCCAAGCCGCCGCAGCCGCCCTGAACCAGAAACTGCGAACACAGAGACAGTGCTTGAGACTCCGGCCGCCCCACAGCTTGTGGAAGTCGCCGCGGAAGGGTTCATCCCGGGTGAAGACATCGGCGTCGCGATCATCGTCGCCCACACCGATGCCTCCCACACTGGGCGTGCCCGTGCGCTCCTTGAGGCCGCCCAATTCGATGCGTCACCCATTGGGGAGGTCGTACTGATCGGTCGCGTCTCCGGGAACTACGAGATCGTGAGATACCCATGAACCGGCAAGCAGCGTCGATGAGTGACGGGCTCGCGAACCTCGGCATCGGACTCCTCATCGCCGCGGCAGGCCTCGCCGCGATCCTCCGTGTCGCGGGCACGGTCGCCGCGGTCCTCACCGGCACCCCGCAACCACAAGCAGGCATCACCGCAGGCCTCACAGTGCTCCTAAATCCAGCCGATCCAGCAGCCGCATTGGAGGCTGACGGGCTCAACTCCATCGCGTACTGGATCACCACCACACTCCTGATCGTCGTGCTCGGTGCTGGGGTGTGGTGGGTGTGGACGAAGGTGCGTCACCACTCGCAGAGTGTGCAGACTGACCCGAGACGTTTGCAAGGCATCGCCACCAGTGGCGAAGTCTCCCGCGTCGCATCCGACACGGCACTCATCAAACGGGCAGGCACCCTGCGCCCCTCCCTGGACGCACCCAAGCCATCCGATGTCGGATACCTGCTTGGCCTCTCACGCGGGAAACGGGTGTGGGCGAGTGTGGAAGACTCGATCCTGCTCGTCGGCCCACCCCGCTCCGGTAAGGGCCTGCACGTGGTAATCAACGCGATCTTGGATGCTCCCGGCGCGGTTGTGACCACGTCGACCCGTCCGGATAACCTCACCGCGACACTCAGGGCACGTCAACGCATCGGTCCGGTGGCGGTGTTCGATCCGCAACATCTCGCTGAAGGCCTCCCAGCAGGGCTGCGCTGGTCACCGGTACGCGGGTGCGAGGACCCATTGACGGCGATGATCCGCGCTACCGGCCTTGCATCCGGCACTGGACTGTCGGCAGGTGGAGTTGAAGGGGGCGGGTTCTGGGAGGGGAAAACCCGCACCGCTCTCCAAGCCCTCCTGCACGCCGCAGCCCTCGATAACCGGCCACCGGCCGAATTGTTCCGGTGGACGCTCGATCCCACCGCTGCGGCCGAAGCCGTCGCAATCCTCACCGGTTCCACCGGGGCCGCCGCCGGATGGGCCGAATCCCTCGAAGCGATGATCGACGCCGACCCGCGCACCCGCGACTCCATCTGGCAAGGCGTCTCCCTCGCACTCTCAGCACTCGCTGACCCACGCGTGCTCGACGCCGTCACACCGCGACCGGGTGAGCACTTCGACCCCGAAACGTTCCTCACTGAATCCGGCACCCTGTATTTGCTGGCAACCGGTGCCGGAGCAGGCGCGTCCTCAGCACTAGTGGCAGCGCTCGTCGAAGACCTCATCGAGACCGCACGCCGCCTCGCCGCGCGGTCAGCCGGTGCACGTCTCGACCCGCCGGTATTGCTCGCATTGGATGAGATCGGAAACCTCGCACCACTCCCGTCGCTCCCGACCCTCATGGCCGAAGGTGGCGGCACCGGCATCACCACGATGCCGGTACTCCAGTCGTTGGCGCAGGCACGCGATAAGTGGGGTGAGAACGCAGCAAACGCGATCTGGGATGCCGCGATGGTGAAAATCATCCTCGGCGGCGCATCCAACTCCCGCGATCTTCAAGACCTCTCCACGTTGATCGGTGAGCGCGACGAATACACCGACTCCACCACCATCGGCGATCACGGCACCCGATCGAACCAGCGCTCCATCCGCCGCGTCCCGATCCTGCCACCCGACCGGCTCCGCACCCTACCGTTCGGTACCGGAATCACCATGCTCCAAAGCGCCCCACCCATCGTCACCAACCTCCGATCATGGGTCACTCGTGACGACGCGAAAACACTACGCGCCGACCGCACCGAGATCGAAACCTTCCTCCAACAACGCCCATAACCCTGACCGGGCTGGGGAGGGTCGTGCACCTGTCTGACACGGGGCGATCTTCAAACCGAGAAGGCCGCCGCTGAGTTGTCAGGAGGACGGGACCGATGGCTATTCACACGCAGCAGTCCTTTTCAGGCTTTATCGCATCGCAACCGCAGCTGACCTACACCGAGAACGGGGATGCTCGTTTGTTCGTGAAGGTCGGCAAAGAACATTTCCGCCAGGAACAAGATGGGTCGTTCACTGAGCTGGAGCCGACCTTTCACAACCTTGTCGCGTTCAAGGCCGCTGCTGAGCAGGGGCATGCCCGACTGTCGAAGGGCGACCGGTTTATTGCGGAGGGTTTCGTTCGCGAATACACCTACGAACGTGATGGGCAAACTATCAAGGGCGAAGAGTTCACTGCTCGCAGAATCGGCCATGACATGGCCCGCACCCGGTACGAGGTGGACCGCACACCGAGAGGGAAGACAGCCGAACGCGAAGCGGTTTCTCGCGATGCATCCGCATTCGATCTTCCAACCCAGTCACGCTCCGGCGCTGCTTCACCCGGTATGGGGATCTGAGGCGGCGATCATGAGCGACTACAGCATTGGACCTGATGAGATCGACGTTGATGCTCTCGGGAATGAGAGTTTTGATGTTTCCTCAGAGCCCCCACACCCGGTGAACTGGAACCTCCTGAGTGCTGATGATTTGGAGGCCGAGTGGCTTGAACTTAACCGATGGGTTGACTGGGTCCGTAAAACATATGGGCTCCCGGCAAGCGTGATCCCACCGTTCTGGCATCACCACCCTGAACTTGTGTGGGAGCTGTCTGCACTACACCTGCACTGGCTCTGTGCCTACGACCCAGAGCAAAACGGATCAGCACCTCTGGGATGGCACCGTGATTTCGTGGATGCCCGACAGCGTCTTCGCGACTGGGTCGCAGCCTCCGGCACACGCCTCGACCGAGACCGCCCGACGCGGCAGACCACCTGGCCCGGCGAAGAACCGGCACCGCACGTCGAAGACATTGTCATCGAGGACCGCGATGACGAGTTCACTGATTTCGTGCTGGCTGAAGTGAACGTTCGGCGTGCACAAGAAGATGAGTTCTACCGAACACTCGATCCTGAAACCGGGGAAGTGTCATGAGTGCCCCCGATCCGCGTCTCCCGGCCCGAATGCGAGACTATGAAGTGCATGCCGAGCTTCGGGAATCCCCCGACCTGCAACGTCTTGCCCAAGTCTTTATCGGAATGGCTCTCACTCGCAGCGAGCAGACCCGCATCGGCCGCGAGGGCTCGGGCAGCGCATCTGGGAGCTGTCAGCCCGGTGAGATAGAATCTAGAGACGTAAGAAGCTAGCGGTCAGGCCTTCGGCTTGTCCGTGGTGCGCAGTCCTGTTTGGCCTATCGTGGCTTACCTGGCTGGCTCCGCTGAGAGTCGTCCAGGTCTTGTTTCCTTTTACGAGTCGCACCGCACGAGCGGTACAGGCTGCTCGTGTTGGCCCCACCTATGGGGAGAGGAAACACAACCCGTGAGCACCACACAGCAACCTGCCGCCAATGACTTCACGCACCTCGGTGCAACCACCGCCGTCGCGGTCTCATACCTACGCGTCTCCACGAAAGAGCAAGCTGAACGCGGAGGTCGTGACGAAGGCTTCTCTATTCCCGCTCAACGCGAAGCGAATCTACGCAAAGCCCGCGACCTCGGCGCGATCGTGGTCGAAGAGTTCGTCGACGCCGGTGAATCAGCCCGGAAGGCCGACCGCCCGGAACTGATGCGGATGATCGAGTACGTCAAAACCAACCACGTGGCCTATTGCATCGTGCACAAGGTTGACCGCCTGGCACGTAACCGAGCCGATGATGTCGCGATCCATGTCGCGCTCAAAGACGCCGGGGTCATGCTGGTCTCGGCAACAGAGAACATTGACGAGACTCCCTCGGGCATGCTGCTCCACGGCATCATGTCCACCATCGCCGAGTTCTACTCCCGCAACCTCGCCAACGAAGTCTCTAAGGGCATGAGCCAAAAAGCGATGACCGGTGGCACCAACGGAAAAGCACCCATTGGGTATCTCAACGTGACCACGCGCGATGAACTCGGCCGCGAGCTGCGCATCGTTGAACCTGACCCCACACGTGCAGAGATCGTGAAGTGGGCATTCGAGGCATACGCGACGGGCAACTACTCAACTGCAATGCTCCGCGAAGCCCTCATCGACCGGGGCCTCACCACACCGCCCACACCGAAACGACCAGCACGGCCACCCGCGCTATCGACGGTGCAGAAAATGCTCTCCAACCCGTACTACAAGGGCAGCGTGTCGTTTCGGGGAGCCACTTACGACGGCATCCACGAACCACTCGTCGGCCCCGAAGTCTGGTACCGAGTCCAATCAGTGCTCGGCGCAAAACAAGTATCAGGCGAGAAAACCCAAACCCACGATCACTATCTCAAAGGCACCGTGTTCTGCGGTGAGTGCGGCTCCCGACTCATGGTCACCAACGCCAAGAGCCGCCGTGGCGTCATCTACCCGTACTTCATCTGTGCCGGTCGTCACGCCAAACGCACCAACTGTGAACGCAAAGCAATGTATGTGCCTGATGTTGAAGCCGCGGTCGAAGACTACTACCGGCGCATCCAAATCCCTGAGCACACCATCCAGGGATTGCGTAGCCTCATCACCGCGCAATTCTCTCAACTCCACGCCACCGTCAAGCAAGAACGCAACGCACACGTGCTCGAACACGACGACCTCCAGGCAGAGCGTTCCAAACTTCTGCAAGCCCACTACGCGGGGGCGGTGCCGCTTGATCTCCTCAAGTCAGAGCAGGATCGCATCGGCAGACGGCTCGCGTTCCTCGAAGCACAGATCGAAGCCGGTGACATGGAGTACGAACTGGCAAGTGCCCACCTGGACGACTGCCTCGCACTGGGCAGAGACTGCTACAAGCTATACATGAGCATCGATGACTCGCTGCGGCGCATCGCCAACCAGGCGTTCTTCGACAAGCTCTACCTCAGTGAGGAGGGCACCGTTATCGGTGAACCGGGGGAACCGTTCAACGCGTTCTTCGACCCTGGTGTGCAGACGATAGCGGCCCGCCACGAGGGGCGGGCCGCTGAATCGAGGTCTCAAACCGGTAATGTCGCCGGTTTGAACAACGACCTTCTGGTGGGCCCTGTGGGGATCGAACCCACGACCTGCGGATTAAAAGTCCGATGCTCTACCAACTGAGCTAAAGGCCCGTAGCCCTACAACACTTGATCTAAGTGGAGTAGATAACCGTCGTTAAGCATAGCCTACGGCCGAACCAATCATTAAATTCGGGATACGGTGCGGTTACTCACAATTCAGCATGCTGATGGTTTCCGAAGCGTACAATGGTGGGCATGACTTTTTCCTCTCGCGCCGTAGCCCAACAGGTTCCGTTCCGGCATCACAAGCCGAAGCCAATGGAACCTGTTGACTTTGCTGCCGTCATTGGCGGGGAGGATCCGGCCGAGATCACCGAGGCCGCGCATGTTAGCGCCCAGCTGCTTGTGGAATCGTCGCAGTCTGCCGAAGAGCAAGAGGTCAAGGATCGGATCCTGGCCCTGGCTCAAGAGCACGGTATCGAGTTACTTGCCCAAATGTGGGCCTCTGCCCCACCGGTTTCACTTCCGGGAGCACTCTGGCGGCTCTATGTTCTACACACCGCGCTGACTCGGCAACCAGCCGAATTAGCCCGCTATTTCCGTGAGGGCAAACCCTACGCGGATGTCTCTGCGGTTGTTGCCGGGGTGATCGAGCCTCCCGGCGCCAAAGAGATCACGACCGTCTCTCACGAGATCCTCTCCGGACTGTTCCAGCAAGACTTGGATGTGGCACTGGACCGTGCGGCCGCGTTCTGTGTCGTGGTTTCTGCCGGCCAGCAGGCCGTGGCTGATCGTCAAGAGCATGATGACCCGTCGGCCGCGACCAGCCTGTACGAGCAATCGCACCGGTTGCGCAAGACCGCTCAAGAACTGGCCAGTGCGGCCCGGGCATGGCGTCAAGGCGCGCTCGACTAACTCCTCAAGCCCACCTACACCTGATTCGGCTCCCATTTACCCTTTAGGGCCGAATGGTGTGAATCTAGGATCATGACAGTTTCCTCAACAACGCATCAGAGTGCGACCGGGGCGGTTTCACCGAAAGCGCCTAAATGGCGCCAGGCCGCGCCAGGATTGCTGGTCGCAGCCGTCGCAGCGGCCATTGGCCTGAGCATCAACGCGTTTCTGCCAACCGTGAGCGCCTTACTCATCACCATCCTCTTGGGCGTCATCGTTCGTAACACGGTAGGGGTCCGAGAAAGCTGGGAACGCGGCATTCAGATCGCCGCTAAACCCGTGCTGAGGATCGGCATTGTGTTGTTGGGTTTGCAGTTGGCGCTGAACGATGTGTTGAATCTGGGCTTTGGCATTATCGCGCTGGTCGTCGCGATCGTGGCAATCGGGGTGTTGTTGAGCTACTACGTGGGACGGCTGCTGAAGCTTTCCCGCACGCAGTCACTGCTTATCGCCTCAGGCTTCAGCATTTGCGGTGCCGCCGCCGTGGCCGCAGCGGACGGTGTGATCGATGCCGAGGAAGAAGAAGTCGTCACCGCTGTCGCTCTGGTCGTCATTTTCGGCACGCTGATGATTCCTCTGGTTCCGGCTCTGGCTGGATTGCTGGATTTGGATGATCAGCAAGCCGGCATCCTAGCCGGAGGTTCCATCCATGAAGTAGCCCAGGTGGTTGCCGTTGGTGGCATGATCGGTTCCGGAGCGCTTGCCACTGCGGTGATCGTCAAGCTAGCCCGGGTCGTGTTGTTGGCCCCCATGATGGCCGTCATTTCCATCCTGCAGCGCCGCGCACACCAAGACACCGGTGACGGCTCAGTCAAACGGCCACCGCTGATCCCGCTCTTCGTTCTGGGTTTCATTGCCATGATGTTGCTGCGCACCACCGGCATCGTGCCCGAACCGGTGCTGGATGTGACCAAGATTGTACAAACATTCTTGCTGGCTGCAGCCATGTTCGGTCTGGGCTGTGGTGTGAAGGTGGAGCTGCTGAAAAAGGTCGGTGCAGCACCATTTGTACAAGGGATTTTTGCCACAGTTTTGGTTCTCGGTATTGCAATGTTTGGCGTGCTGATAAGCTAGTGATGTGCCGGGCCGCGGTAGCCCCGGGCTCCAAATAATTGCCGCTTCGAGCGGCCTTCCGCCGAGAGGCGCTCCCGGTCCGGCACACCAAAACTTCTCCATTTTCTTCAACCCCGGGATCATCGAATACGAGTACCGCCGTGCGCAAATTCTACTTCTCCACCGATACCCGAGGGCCACAGCTCCTGACAGAGATGGCCGAACAGCTGAAAGTCGCTGTCAACCATCTCGTTCAGATGCTGGGGGTAGAGAGCAAAGATCGTGAAGAGCTCAGCGCCTCCATCTCTCGGGCAGAATCCGAATCCTCAGACCTGTTCTACGCGCTGATGACGCACATGCGTTCCGCGTTCGTCACCACTCTGCCCCGTGAAGACCTCTACCGTATCGCCCGCTCAATCTACGAGTGCACCGAAAACGTGGTCGCGACCGCGGACATGGTGCGCATCACCAACTCCAAGCACCTGCCACGGCAGGCGATCGAACAACTCGAAATTCTGACCCGCCAAGTCGACCTGACGGTCGGTGCCATGAACCGCCTCGACGATTTCAACTACCTCGAGGACTACTGGGTGCAGACCCTACGCATGTGTAAACGAGCCGACCGGGCTCACCGTGCGTGGATCGCGGACTTGAGCGCCGACTACAAGCCGAACACGTACATTCGCCAATGGGACATCGCCAACTACCTTGATGCTGCGGTGTCTGACATGCGCGCCTTAGCCACCCATATCGGCGTGGTTTTGGTCAAGGAATCCTAGCGGCGGAATTCACCAGCTGTGGAACTGTTTCTCTGCACCCTCGTTATCGCGGCCTCAACGGCGTTCGCGGTCATCAATGGTGGTCACGACGCCCCGAACAACATCGCGTTGGCGGTTCGCACCCGGGCCCTCACCCCAAAAGCTGCCCTGTTGCTGGCGGCCGCCTTCAACTTTCTGGGGGCCTTACTGGGCACCGCGCTGGCTGCGGTCTTCATTCGTCAGTTCAATCTCTATCTGCCCCATAGCGACCACTCCCTGATCGTGTTGCTGGTCGCCACCTTGGTCGCCGTGAGTTGGGGATTATTCACCTGGCGCAAAGGCATGCCTTCGTCTTCGACGCACGCGCTGGTGGCCGCTTTGCTGGCCGGCGCATTCGTCACCCTGCTAGTGGATGCCCCGCCCGGGAACCCGGACGGAGAAGGCGCTGTCTGGCAGGTCATAGTGGCCCCGCTGTTGCTCTCCCCCGTCTTAGCTTTCGTTGTTGCCTATCTGGGCGTTGAACTGATGAAGATCTTCACACGCAAGGCATCCCAGAATTCCGTGCGTGAGAGCTCCCGCATGGGTCAGGCCATCGCTTCAGCCGCCGGCGCGTTCGGCCACGGTGTGCAGGACGCCCAGCGTTCAACCGCGATCATGGTCTTGGCTCTGACCTCGATTGACGCAATTGCCCCGGGCGAAGTTCCGCTCTGGACCATGTTGCTCTCCGCGACCGCGATCTCATTGGGCACCTTGCTGGGTGGTTGGCGCATTGCCCACACCCTGGCCAACCGGATCGTCACGGTGGACACCATGCGTGCCTTTGTGGCCACGACCGCCTCTGCTGGCATCGTGATCTTCGGCGCGATCGCGTTCCACCTGCCGGCCTCATCCACGCACACCTCCGTCGCCGCGATCGTGGGGGCTGGCACCAACCAAGCGTTCGGTTCTGTGCGGTGGCAAGAAGTCGCCCGGATCGCCTCATATTGGCTCTTCACGCCTCTTGTCTGCGCAATAATCTCCGCCATCCTCGTGTTGGCCATCAGCCCACTGGAGACGCTGTACTAGTTCGGTAACTAGGCCAGACGTAAAGAACCCCCGTGCCGCACATTCACGTGCAGCACGGGGGTTCTTTTCCGCTGGGTTTATCCGAAGCGACCGGAGACGTAGTCCTCGGTGGACTTCTCCTGCGGGTTGTTGAAGATGTTGGTCGTCAGATCATACTCGATCAGCTTGCCTGGCTTACCGACACCGGCGATGTTGAAGAACGCGGTCTTGTCAGAAACACGAGCGGCCTGCTGCATATTGTGGGTCACGATCACGACAGTGTACTGCTCCTTGAGCTCAAGGATCAGGTCTTCCACCGCCAAGGTGGAGATCGGGTCAAGTGCCGAACATGGCTCATCCATCAAGATGACGTCCGGGGAGACGGCAATCGTGCGTGCGATACACAGACGCTGCTGCTGGCCACCGGAGAGGCCGGAGCCTGGGCGATCCAGACGGTCCTTGACCTCGTTCCACAGGTTGGCCCCGCGCAGGGACTTCTCGACCAGGTCGTCGGCGTCGGAACGGGACATGCGCTTGTTGTTCAGGCGCATGCCGGCCAGCACGTTCTCCCGGATGGACATGGTTGGGAACGGGTTCGGGCGCTGGAAGACCATCCCGATCTGGGTGCGGACGGTCACCGGGTCCACGCCGGCGGCGTAGATGTCGTCGCCATCCACCAGCAGTTTGCCGGTCACGCGGGCGCCGGGGAGGACCTCGTGCATCCGGTTGATGGTGCGCAAGAACGTGGTCTTACCGCAACCGGAGGGGCCGATGAACGCGGTCACCGAGCGTGGCTCAATGTTGATGTTGACGCCCTCGACCGCCAGGAAATCGCCGTAGTAGACGTTCAGATCTACCGCATCAATTCTCTTGGACATGGTGTGTGTTGTTTCCTTCGTAGCTCTAAAACGTTAGCTGCCGGTTAGCGGCCGGACTTCTTGGGGGCAAAGGCTTTGGCGATCACGCGGGCCAGCAGGTTCAGCAGCATCACCACGATGATCAAGACCAGCGCCGCGCCCCATGCACGTTGGGTCGATGGGTCGGTGGCCGCCGGGGCGGTCGGGTTCATCAGCTGCCGGTAAATGAACACCGGCAGGGACATCATCCAATCATGGAACATGTTCCAGTTGGTCTGGGTTGCCACACCTGCGGTGACCAAGATCGGTGCGGTTTCACCGATCACGCGGGCGATCGCCAGCGTCACACCGGAGGCGATACCGGAGATCGCGGTCGGGATCACGACTTTCAGGATCGTGCGCCACTTGCGCACACCCAGCGCGTAGGATGCCTCACGCAACTCGTTCGGCACCACGCGCAGCATCTCTTCGGTGGAGCGGACCACGACCGGGATCATCAGCACGGACAACGCGACCGAGGCGGTGAAGCCCATCCGGAAGTTGCCGGGACCGACAATCAGGGTCAGCAGACCCGCAGCGAACAGACCGGCCACAATCGAAGGGATACCGGTCATGACGTCCACGAAGAAGGTGATGGCGCGGGAGAACCAGTTGTCCCGGGAGTACTCCACCAAGTAGATGGAGGTCAGCAGGCCGATCGGGACCGAGATGATGGTGGCGACCAGCGTGATCATCAGCGAGCCGATCAGCGCGTGCTTGATACCACCGAAAACATCGAGGTTTTCGTTCTGGCTGGCTTGGTCCACCACACCGGTGATGCCGTTCATGTCCGAGCCGAGGAAGCCGGGGGCCATCAGCCCCTTGGCACCGATAGACAGCACGGTCCAGATCACCGAGATCAGTGGGACCAGTGCCAGCAGGAAGGCCAGGACGACCAGCGCGGACCAGAAGGTGTTGGTGGCCTTGCGCCCGCCTTCTACGAAGTAGGTGACGGCGGTAATGGCGACCACGAAGACCAGCGCGGAGATGACCAGCCAGCCGGCAATGTTGAATCCGACAACGGCCATCAGCGCGGCCGAGAGCACTAGGGCTCCGGCGAGCACGGCGATCCAGGTCCACCGAGGCAGTTGGCCCTGCGTCAGCTTGTTGGGTTTTTCCACGGTAGACATCAGTTAGCTCCAGAGAATTCTTTGTGCCGGCTTACGATCCAGCGGGCAATCATGTTGACCACCAAGGTGATGATGAACAGGATCAAACCTGCCGCAATCAACTCGTTGGCGCGCATGCCGAACGCTTCCGGGAAATTCAAGGCGATTTCCGATGGGATGGTCTGGTTTCCGGCCCCGATGATGTTCCAGGTGAACAGACCCGGGGACAGCACTAGGGTCACGGCCATGGTTTCACCCAGTGCGCGGCCAAGCCCGAGCATGATCGCGGAGACGATGCCGGAGCGGGCGAACGGCAGCACGGCCATCCGGATCATTTCCCAGCGGGTAGCACCCAGGGCCAGCGCCGCTTCTTCGTGCAGCTTCGGGGTCTGGACGAAGATTTCTCGACACATCGAGGTGATGATCGGCAGGATCATCACGGCCAGCACCACGGAGGCGGTCAGCAAGGTGCGGCCCGTTGCGGAGGCGTCTTTGAAGAATGGTAGGAAACCTGCGTTGTTCTCCAACCACTGGTAGATCGGCACCACGGCTGGGCCAAGCACGGCCATACCCCAGGCACCGTACACAACGGAGGGGATGGCGGCCAGCAGGTCAATCACGTAGCCGATCGGCGCCGCGAAGCGGGCCGGGGCGAAGTGGGAGATAAACAGGGCCACGCCCACAGCGACCGGGGTGGCCAAGAGGAGTGCGATGGTGGACGCGATGAGCGTACCGCCCATCAGCGGCCAAACGTACTCGAAGAAGTTCGATTTGCCGCCGGTCAGTTCGCCCTCGCCGGCGAACAGGGCCGGCAGGGATTCAACCACTAGGTAGGCGGCCACAAAGGCCAGAACGGCCAGAATGATCACGCCGGCGATGAGGGCCGAAGCAGAGAAGACCTTGTCCCCTGCGGGGTTGCCGACGGTCTTGTTCGCGAAAGCGCTCTTGGCGGCGGTCCGCTCAGAGTGGGTTTGTGTCACGGTCAATCCCTTGGTGATAGGACGGTTAGGGTTTGGACCCATGAAGATGCCAGCAACGCACGCGCTGCTGGCATCTTCATTACCGACTAATGGTATTCACGGGTCTAGTAAGTCAGCTTTCGCTGGACTTACTCGGCGACGGTGATGGCGTCAATGGTGGCCTGCGCCCGCTCGCGAGTCTCATTGGAGATCGGAGCGTTGTGGGCAGACTCTGCGGCGGTGTTCTGGCCGTCTTCAGAGATCACGTATTCACCGAAGGCCTTCACCAGGTCAACGGTTTCCTGATCCTTGTAGGTGGAGCAGAACACGTGGTAGGAGACCAGCACGATTGGGTAGGTGCCCTCTTCGGTGGAGGTGCGGTCCAGCTCGATAGCCAAGTCCTTCTCGGAGGCGCCTTCGGCAGCCTGGGACTTGTCTACGATGGCGGCGGCGGCTTCAGGGGAGTATTCCTGGTAGTTCTCGCCAACCTTCACGGCCACGGTGCCCAGCTCGCCAACTGCGGAAGCGTCAGCGTAGGTGATCGCGCCCGGGGTGGACTTGACCTGGGAGACAACACCGGTGGTCTGCTGGGCAGACTCTGCGGTGATCTCAGATGGCCACGCGTCTTCAGCTTCCCACTTCCAGTCAGCTTCAGCAGCCTTGTTCAGGTAGTCGGTGAAGTTCTTGGTGGTACCGGACTCATCGGAGCGGTGCACAACGGTGATCTTCTCGGATGGCAGTTCCGCATCTGGGTTCTGCTCCTTGATGGCCTCGTCATCCCAGCTGGTGATTTCACCGGAGAAGACCTTGGCGATGGTGGCAGCATCCATGTTCACGGTGTCCACGCCTTCGAGGTTGAAAGCAACCGCGATTGGGGAGATGTAAACCGGGATGTTGTAGGCGCCTTCGTCGCCACAAACCTGCTTGGCTTCTTCCTGCTCATCGTCAGCCAGAGCGGAGTCGGTACCAGCGAACTGGTATTCGCCAGCCAGGAAGCCTTTACGGCCGGAACCGGAGCCAACTGGGGCGTAGTTGACCTGCGGGCCACGTGCGGACTGGAAGCCTGAGCCCCAAGCGGTCATAGCGGATTCCTGGGAGGAAGCGCCGCCACCGGTGATGGTGCCGGAGAGCTGTTCGCCGTTTTCAGCACCGGCGTTGTTGTTGGTGCCGCCACCGGCAGCCTCATTGGCGGCTTCGTTGTTGCTGCCGCAGGCGGTCAGCGCGAGCGCGGCGATGGACAGAACGGCTGCGGTGCGGCCGAAACGGGTAACCTTCACGAGCATTTCTCTTTCAGAGGTGGGTGATAATCCTCTTCGAGGTTAAGCGCGCCACGTAACGAGTTAGGCCCCGTCAAGTGAACACAAGGTTAACTCTGCAGAGAAGTTCCTGTGATGTGAGCGACACCCTGCTTCCCTTCCGGCGGGTAAGCTGGGGCCATGGGTAAACTGCGCGCCTTTGCGGTCCAGCGTGTCAAGACAGGAGCGAGCCGGGCTCAGTCTTCGGTCTTGGCCGCAGCGCAAATGGCCATCACCGCAACCGTAGCCTACTCCATCGCCCACACCGTCCTAGGACACCAAGAACCGCTCTTTGCCGCGACCGCCGCCCTCATTGCATTGGGCTTCAACCGCGACCCCAAGATTCGTAAAGTCCTAGAAGTTTCGATCGGCTGCACCTTAGGCATCCTCATTGGTGACCTGCTCATGCACTGGCTGGGCCGGGACATCTGGGTGGCCACCCTAGTGTTATTTGTGTCCATCCTGTTGGCACGGTTCTTGGACTCGGGCGCCGCCTTCACCATGCAGATGGGCCTGCAATCCGTGCTGGTGGTGCTCTTACCAGAGGCCCAAGGTGGCCCGTTCACCCGCTCGCTGGATGCGATTGTCGGTTGCGTCTGCGCGCTGCTAGTCGTCTTCTTGATGCCCAAGGACCCACGCACAGAACCTTTCGCCGCGCTGAACGCCGTCTCCGGGGACATGGTGCGGGCCTGCCAAGACGCCGCGGAGGCATTCCGCAGCGAACGTGCTGCCGCCGCATGGCACGCACTGATTCTGTTGCGTCGCAATCAACACAAGATCACCGCGTTGGAAACGACGTTGCCGACCTCCACCGAGCAGGCCACTTTCAACCCGTCCGGGCGCAAACACCGTTCGCAGATCGACCAGCTCTCCGCCGCCATCCCGCAGTTGGATCTAGCGGTGCGTTCGTTGCGGATTATTCTGCGTCGGACGGCCTCAGCCTTGGATGCGGGCGTCTTTGATGCCAAAGCCCGGACCGAGCTGGTCGCTTACTTCTCCGCACTCGCCGACGCGGTAGCCCTGTTTAGCTCCACGTTGGCGGCCTCTCGGACGTTGAAGTACCACTCCATGGGCCTGCCCCGGGAAGAGTTCGCGGCCCTCGCCATGAAGCTCTCACCGGAACAGTTCGGCGTGCACAGCATTGAAGGCCAGTCCCTGATACTTCTGCTTCGGCCGCTGCTGGTTGATCTACTCGTGGCCACGGGCATTGAACGCTCGGCAGCGGTTGCCTATCTACCCGATATCGAATAGCCACCTTTAGCTAAGAGGACACCATGTCAGAACCCACCCAAACAGACTTTGCAGCCACCCCGACGCTGGCGTGGGGACCGGTGACCTTGCGCGCGTACCACTCCGGTGACGAGCAGGCACTCGCAACAGCGGCGGAGGGGCTAGACCAAACCTGGTACACCTCGGTTCCCAGCCCGGCGGAAATTCCTGCCGAAATCAAGTGGCGCAATGAGTTGCAGCGGCAGTCAGCGATGGCCCCGTTTGTGGTTTGCCTGCACGATGAACCCGTGGGCATGAGCGCTTTCATGAATCTGGACGCAGCGAATCGTCGGCTCCAGATCGGGCACACTTGGTATGCCACCGCCGTCCAAGGCACTGTGGTGAACCCGGCGGCGAAGCTGCTGTTATTGGCCCGCGCGTTCGAAGACTTGGATTGCGTGGCGGTCGAGTTCCGCACCCATTTTCATAACCGACGTTCTCGGGCCGCTATTGAAAAACTTGGCGCAAAACAAGACGGTATCTTGCGCTCACACATGTTCGTGTCCGGGGTCTTGCGGGACACCGTGGTGTATTCGATCATCGCGGTCGAGTGGCCGACTGTGAAACTGGGTTTGACCGAGCGGCTGCGCCACTTCTAGGCCGGCGCACCATTCCCTCCCCTATCCGGTCTGCGCCCGCGACTAAGCTGGTAGGCATGAGCAAGACACGCACCCGCACCACCAATCAGTACCGTTGCACCGAATGTGGTTGGACAACGGCCAAGTGGGTGGGCCGCTGCGGTGAATGTCAGGCTTGGGGCACCGTCGAAGAGCGTGTTGGCGGCGGTAGCGCCGCCGTGAAAACTTCTGCCGCGACCGCGATTGAAACCCCAGCAGCGCCCATCGCCTCAGTCGATGTCACGGAGGCGACTTCCTTTGCCTCCGGGAACTCTGAAGTCGATCGGGTTCTCGGCGGCGGACTTGTCCCCGGTTCGGTGACCTTATTGGCCGGCGAACCCGGCATTGGTAAGTCCACACTGCTGATCGATCTGGCCGCATCCGTGGCTCGCGAAAACAATATGGTCCTCTACATCTCTGGCGAGGAGTCAGCCGCGCAGGTGAAGTCACGTGCCGCTCGAATTGGCGCACTGGCAGACAACCTGTTCTTGGCCTCCGAACACGACTTGTCCGTTGTGTTGGCCCATCTGAACCAGCACAAACCCCGTTTCCTGATCGTGGACTCGGTGCAAACCATTTCCTCGGCGGAAGTTGAAGGCGTGGCCGGTGGCACCTCACAGATCCGGGAAGTCGCCGCCGCCATTATCGCCGCCGCCAAGGCGGCCAACATCGCCACCGTTTTAGTTGGGCACGTCACCAAGGACGGCTCGATCGCCGGCCCGCGTCTGTTAGAGCACTTGGTGGATGTCGTCTGCCAATTCGAAGGCGAACGTCACGGACGTTTGCGTCTGCTGCGTGCAGTGAAGAACCGATTTGGGCCGACCGATGAGCTGGGCTGTTTTGAGATGACCGAATCAGGCATCACCGCCATGCCTGACCCGTCGGCACTGTTCCGTTCCACCGGTAATCAACATGTTTCCGGAACCTGCCTGACGGTTGCGCTCGAAGGTCAACGGCCACTGGTGGCAGAAGTTCAGGCTCTGCTCGCTGAATCCGCGACTCCGCAACCGCGCCGTGCCGTCTCCGGTCTCGACAACTCCCGTGTCTCCATGCTGCTGGCTGTCCTGCAACGGCGGGCCAACCTACCGCTGTACAAGGATGACGTTTACGTCTCGACTGTTGGTGGCGTACGCCTGAGTGAACCCGCCACCGATCTGGCCGTCGCGCTGGCTATTGCTTCCTCCAAAACCGGTCACACATTGCCCGGTGGATTGATCGCCTTTGGTGAAGTGGGTCTGGCCGGCGAGGTCCGTCCTGTTCCAGGTGCTAGCCGTCGTATCCAGGAAGCAGCCCGACTCGGTTTTACCCATGCCCTCGTCCCGGCCGGTCAAGAGATTTCCTTGCCGGCGGGCAGCAACATCCGTTTGGCCTACGTCAGCACGCTGGCGGAAGGGTTAGAGCTGGTGTTTGCTAGCGCAGGAAAAAAGTCGTCGAATCAGAACTGATTTTGCCCAGCTTGACCGTCAGCTTGTAGGTTCCCGGCTGCGGCGTAGCTGAGACGTCTTTGCACTTTGCTTCAGAACGGTTCATCTGCCAAGAAAAGCGTGCGAGTTCTTTCTTGCCCGGTTTCAGTTCCATCTCGTGGTCTTCGCCATCAACCTGACAGTCTTTGGAGGAGAAGATCCGATCAGAACCGCTGACGACCAAGAATTCCTGCTGACTAGTGCCCACGTTGTAGGTGCAGGCGACTTTAGAGGTGTTCTCGATACCCAGCTCCAAGATCGCTTCCTTGGCTGAAAGTGAAAACGATTCCGCCGCCGTCCCGGCTGTGAGTTCAAGATCTTTCGGGTTGCAGGCCAACGGCTCCGGTTCGGCTGTCTGCTGGTCAGACACCGTCGGACTGGATTGTGGCTGCGGTTCTTCGTCTCCCCCGAAGAGGGACCCGACCGCGGTGACCGCCCAAGAAATCAACCAGACAACCAACGCAAGCACCAGCAGCGCCAGCACGCCGACGACAATACGTCGGCGACGGTACACCTCAGGACTGCGCCGGCCAGAAGATCCAAACATGCCACCAGCTTATGGCCAAACTCTCCGGCAACCCGGATATTACAGGCCAACACACCGAACTCACGTTCCCCAGAGGCCGAAGAAACAACCTCAAATTGTCAGACTTGTTCTCTATACTCAAACCAAGGAGAGCAGAAAGGAAAGTGACACCATGTCAACGGTGATGCATATCGAAGCTGAAATTCTGCTTGCGAACACCCACTCCATCGAATCCCTGTTGAACGCCCTACCCACGACAGATTTGACTCACCCTACCGTTCGAAAACTGGATTACAGTTTCAAGCCGGGACGCCATGCACTCGTGGTGTGTATGGAAATAAGCTCGGACAACTTTGTAAAAGCCGAAGAGATCGGAATGAAGGTACTCAAGGGCATAGAGCAGTTCATCCGTACTTGGGCGGAAAAAGAAGATCAGGAGCTGACCGTCGAAAAGCACGGGTCCTTCCTATTGTCCGCCTGATACAAGATGGTCGATATTAATCCAGCGTCGCTGACACCGAGCGAAGAGCGCTTTCGTCCTGTCGCTCGGTGGCTAGCTAGGGCTTGGGAGTTCCTGCCAGAGGTCCTCTCGGTAGCAGCCACCCTCGGGCTGGCTGTACTTTCTTTCCCCACCGTTCTCTCGGGAAATCCCCACCAGCAGTCAATACGATGGATAGCCTTCTTTCTCATAGCTTTCATGCTGGTAATGAGCATTTTCTTGGTTACGCGTCGATCAAAAAGTCGTCTACATCTTGAACGGGACAACCAGCGTTTTGAAGACCAGTTGAAATTGGTAACCCCTAGGGTCCAAGCGTTCTTGACTCACCAACTTCGAATCCTTCTGCAAGACCTGAATATATGCAGGAGAGACGTCCGAGCTACCCTGTACGTTCTTGATCGTGATACCAACGAATTTGTGCGCATTGTCCGCTACTCAGAAAACCCGCACCTAGAGTCATCCGGGCGCCCTCGCTACCCAGCGACTCAAGGGATGATTAGTCGAGTTTGGCAAGATGAAGAAGGGGCCCACATACGGGATCTACCTACTGACAAACAAGAGTGGATTCAACGAAATATCGATGATTTCGGTTTCACCCAAGAAGAAGCGTCGAACCTGTCAATGCACGCGTGCAGTATCGCTGGCAGACGTATTACTTATCGAGATAGAAGGATCGCGCTAATGATCCTCGAAAGTGAACAACCACGCGGCATTACCGGCACTCACTTGCAGCACCTCAAAGAACATAATTGGGGCCACTCAATGGGTCCAATTCTCGAGTTTCCTCCGGACATGCTCCTGAGCGAATCCTAAGCGGCACAAAATCGGTTATCAAGAAACAATAGACTCATGCCCCTGAATCTTCCCGTCGAACTCTCCGAGTATCACGAGCGGTTAGCCGAATGGTTCGACCACAACGCGCGATCGCTACCGTGGCGCGAAGCAGATTGTTCTCCGTGGGGCGTCATGGTTTCCGAATTCATGTTGCAGCAGACTCCCGTGGTGCGGGTGCTGCCACGGTGGTACGAGTGGCTCGAACGCTGGCCTACCCCCGCAGATTTGGCGGCCGAACCAGCAGGTGAGGCGATTCGGGCTTGGGGCAGACTCGGCTACCCCCGCCGAGCACTACGACTGCATGCAGCGGCAACAACCATCGCAACCGAATACGCTAACGAGGTGCCGCGCACCGAGGAAGAGCTTCTAGCGTTACCCGGGGTTGGAGCCTACACCGCGGCCGCGATCGCGAGCTTCGCCTACGATGTCCCGACCACCGTCATAGACACCAACATCCGACGCGTACATGCCCGCGCCTTCGCGGGAATGGCGCTACCAGAACCCTCGTTGACCAAGGCTGAACGCGAGCGCGCCGAACTGGTCAAACCTACTGACCCGGAGCTGGCCAACCAGTGGAACGCGGCCACCATGGAACTTGGTGCGTTGGTCTGCACGGCACGCAAACCTGCCTGCGACGCCTGCCCGCTGCTGGATATTTGTGCATGGCAGCTGACCGGTTGTCCCGAGCCGCACTACACACCCAAGGGTCACCCCTGGCACGGGACTGACCGCCAGTTACGGGGCGCGCTAGTGCAAACCCTGCGAGAAGAACATGGCTGCCTACCCGTCACCGAGCTCTTGGGCGCGGTGGATTTCGCCTGGGCTGACCACGACCGGAAGGTGCAGTGCCTGAATGGGTTAGTCGCCGATGGTCTAGTCGAACTCACCGGCGAGAACTTGGAACGGGCGCAACTACCCAGCTAAGTAGTGCCCCGACTGTCAATCCATCACCCAGCGTTACTACTTTCACGTAAATAAGGATTATTTACCCTTTTCGATGAAACATATTCAAAAATCATTAGGCTTAATCACTGACGAGGGCTCATTCCCCGACTAGGCTCGAGGTATCGACTTGTTAGATAGCTAAGCGGTCCACCGCGAAGGAACCTCATGCCAAAAGTTCAGTCCCACGAAAACGCGACGGGGGCCGAACCTGTCGTTTTCGACAATGTTTCCAAAACCTACCCGGACGGAAGCATCGGGGTTCAAGACATCAACCTCACCTGTGAAGCTGGCCAAATCACCGTTTTCGTCGGTCCCTCCGGCTGCGGTAAAACAACCACGTTGCGCATGATCAACAGGATGATCGAACCCAGCGACGGTCAGGTCTTCATCGGTGACACGGACACCAGCACACTGGATCAAACCACGCTACGGCGCGGCATCGGCTACGTCATTCAAAGTGCCGGACTGTTCCCCCACCGCACCATCATCGACAACATCGCCACCGTTCCCCTCTTGCTCGGCGCCAACCGGCGTCAGGCACGCGCAGATGCGCTGGAACTGATGACCAAGGTCGGTCTTGACCAAGATATGGCCAAGAAATACCCGCACCAGCTCTCCGGTGGCCAGCAGCAGCGTGTTGGTGTGGCCCGGCCACTTGCTTCAAATCCCCCGGTTTTGCTCATGGATGAGCCCTTCTCGGCGGTAGACCCAATCGTCCGCAGCGATCTGCAGGCCGAACTGCTGCGGCTGCAATCCGAGCTGGCCAAGACCGTCGTGCTTGTCACCCATGACTTAGATGAAGCCATCATGCTGGCAGACAAGCTTGTCCTGTTCGAGCAGGGTGGGCGCATCGCCCACGAAGGCACCCCGGAAGACCTACTGCTGCGGCCTGCGAGCGCGTTCGTGCGCGACTTCACTGGCGATTCAGGCATCCGCTGGCTGTCCACGCTCTCCACTTCGGAACTTGAGCCCGGCAAGGCACGGCCTGTCGAACCCGACCTCGTACAAGTCGAAGACACCGATTGGTTCCTCACCCTTGACGAGCATGAAGCCCCGCTGCTGTGGCAGCAACGGGAAGGGGCAACCGTAACCGTCCAGGTCCCCTGCCGGAGCACCTATACGCACGGGCAAGATCCCGTACGCGTCGCCTTTGACTCTGCTGTGTTGTCCCCCGTGTCGCTAGCGGTAGCAACAGACGCGTCGAACCGATTCCTTGGCTTTTCCGGGATGGATGACTTCAGCGCAGTCATCGCGGCAGAACGGAGGAAACCCCGTGTTTGACCTCGACATTCCGTGGCTGCTGCGCAACATCCCCTATATCTGGGAGCTGACGCAGAACCATCTGGTCCTATCGTTTGTACCGTTGGGCATCGGGCTGTTGCTGGCTCTGCCCATTGGCATCTTGGGTGCTTACTGGAATCCCCTGAAGCCTTTAATCCAGGTGTTAAGTTCGACGTTCTTCGCGATCCCATCGCTGGCTTTCTTCATCTTTCTGCTACCCTTCACGGGCTTGAATCCACTCACCGCCATCCTGCCACTGGGTATCTATGCAGGTTCACTCTTAGTGCGCAACGTGGTCGAAGGGATTCAAGGCACCAGCGACGCTGTGCGCCAAGCAGCCACCGCCATGGGGTACCGCAAGTTCCGGCGGCTTCTCACCATTGAGCTGCCCAACGCCTTACCGATCATCTTGGGTGGTCTTCGGGTCACTTCGGTCTCCACCATCAGCATGGCCTCGGTCGCTTCAGTACTGGGGATCTCCTCGCTCGGCGACCTGTTTATTGACGGAGCGCAACGCTTCTTCGCGACTCCGATCTTGGTCGGCATTGTCCTGACCCTGCTCTTAGCGGCCATCAGTGACCTGTTGCTGGTTGTCCTGCAACGAACCCTCACGCCATGGGCGGCAGGAGCGAAACGATGACACTTGCAGAATTCCTCGCCGAATGGCTCTCCCGCCCGGAAACGTGGTCCGGGCCAGACTCCATCGCAGCACGACTCTCCGAGCATCTGCTCTACAGCGTGATTGCCATCCTCATTGCCGCCGTGCTGGCCATCCCGCTGGGCCTGTACTTAGGTAACCGTGGCCGCGGGGAGATTCTCGTGCTCACTTTGGCCAACACGATCCGAGCGCTGCCGACGCTTGGTCTGCTGACGTTGATCGTGTTGATCACCGGCATCGGACTCGTACCGCCGCTGGTAGCACTGGTGGTCTTGGCGTTCCCGCCGCTGTTGATCAACACCTTTGAAGGAGTGCGTTCCCTGGATGCGACCGTGATCGACGCGGCGCGCGGCATGGGCTTCGACAGGGGCCGAACTATCGGCCTTGTCCAACTTCCCATGTCCATCCCCTATATCCTGCCAGGTCTTCGCTTGGCCGCAATCCAGGTCATTTCAGCCGCGACCATCGCAGCCTATGTGGGCTTGGGTGGTCTGGGCCGGTACATCTTTGACGGGCTGGGCCGACGCGACTTCGGCGCCGTGCTGGGCGGCTCCATCCTTGTTGCCTTGCTCTCCATCCTGGTGGAAGTCGTCCTGCTGTTGATCGGCAAATACGCCATATCTCCCGGCTTGCGCCCGGGCAAGGCTCCGGTCAGCCCTGGCCGCGGACTATTCAAGCTCAGGAAGGCGACCTCATGAAGTCTCTCAAAGCCCGACTGGGCGTCATGGCTACCGCCCTGGCGTTAGCCCTGACTGCGTGTGCTGACTCCGACCCGCTGAATGCTGGCTTGGATTCTGGCGGTCCCGGCGAAAACACCGTGGTGGTTGGTTCAGCCAACTTCCCAGAGAACGTAATTCTGGCTGAGATCTACTCGCAGGCTCTGGAAGCAGAAGGTTTCACGGTTGAACGCCGGTTCAACATTGGCGCGCGCGAGGTGATGTACACCCAGATTGAAAGCTGCCGGATCACCGTCGTGCCCGAGTACAACCAGGCGCTCCTAGCATTCCTCGATCCGGACGCCTCAGCCAAAGGTGCAGAGGAGGTGGCCGAAGCACTCGAATCGTCCCTACCCGAGCAGCTCACCGTGTTGGATCCCTCTGACGCTCAAGACAACAACGCGATCGTGGTTCCCCAAGAACTGGCCGATGAGCACAACCTGAAACAGATCCCAGATCTGGCACCGATCGCTGGAGAACTGGTCTTTGTGGTCCACCGGAATGGAAATCGAGGGCCGAAGGTTATGTAGGTGTACAAAAGGACTACGGCATTGAGTTCAAGGAGTTCAAGTCATTGGATTTCTCCGGGCCTATCACCATCTCTGCCTTGCAGAAGAATGACATTCAGGCCGCGCTCTTGTTCTCCACGACACCCCAAATCACCACCGACAACTTGGTGGTGCTCGAAGATCCCAAGGAAACCCTCGGGGTCAACAACATCACCCCGTTGATCTGCGAGCAGTATGTTCCCCAAGAGGCTCAGGACGTGCTGGACACCATCAGCAAGACGCTCACGACCGAGCAGCTGACTAAGATGAATGCCGAGTACTCCATCGACCACGATGACTTAGATCAAGTGGCAGAGAAATGGATCAAGGAGCAGCTTCAGCAATGACTGGAACCCCCGTTACGGCTCAACACTTCCGCACTGTGTTAGGTCAGTACCCGACCGGGGTCTGTCTGATCACCAGTGTCGATGCGGACGCAGGGCCGATCGGGATGATCGTCGGAACCTTCAGTTCTGTCTCTTTGGAGCCGCCGCTGGTTTCCTTCATGCCCGCGCATACCTCCAGCACTTGGCCCTTGCTTCGTGAATCCGGGCGCTTCGCCGTCAACATCCTCAGCTCAACGCAAGAGCATGTGGTGCGGGCCTTTTCCGGCCGCGAGCGCACCCGTTTTGAAAACCTGGATTGGGAAAGCTCGCCAACCGGATTGCCCATGGTCAACGGTGCAGTCGCCTACATTGAATGCGACATCGAGCAAGTTATCCCGGCTGGCGATCACGACATCGTGCTCGGCGCGGTGACGACCATGGAGCTGTTGAGCAACGACCTACCAGTGATCTTCTATCGTGGTGGGTTTGGTGAATTCACGCCGCGCTCATTAGTCGCCGGTGAAGAAATGATGCAAAGCTTCATTTCACCGGTTGATCGCTGTCGCCCCGCGATGGAGGCTTTGGCGCAGGAGCTCGGCTGCGGCGCGGTTATGGGCGGTTTGCACGGCGAAGATTTCATCATCTTCGCCTCAGCCGGGGTTCATTCGGTCCCATGGATTCCGCAAACGATCGGCCAACGGTACCCTGCCAAGGCCCCACTGGGTCGCTCCTTGTTCGCATTCACCCCGGAAGAAGAAACGCAGCGTTGGGCACAGGATGTGGCACCTGAAGACCGGGACTATCTGGCAGAGAGTCTGGCTGCTATTCGTGAGCGCGGGTATGCCATCTCGGCAGAGTCTTCCCAATTCAACCCGAGCCTTCGATCCGGTCCGAGCGTTGCACCATTGGATCCAGGCTTTGAAATTCCGCAACAGGACACCGACGGCCTAGTTCATTCTTTGTCAGCCCCAATCTTTGATGCGAACGGGTACCCGTTTCTGATCATCTCCCTGTACGGGTTGCAGGTGCCGGCCAATGGAGCCGAACAGGAACGCATTGGGTCGCGTCTGCTCGAAGTCACCAACGAGCTGACCGCGCAGTTTTCCGATCTGACCTGCCCTGAGTCTAAGTAGGTTTTGCTGATCAAGACAGAGAAAACCACCAGCTGCCACGGTGGATGTGGAGCTAGTGGTTTCTCGTGTGAACGACTCGTGAGCCTAGGACTTACTTGTCCTTATTGAAAAGCTTGCCGGCGGCGTCTTTGACGTCTTCGACTGCATCCTTCACGCTGGCCTTGGCCTGATCGCCACGGCCTTCGTTCTTCAGACGGTCGTTGTCGGTCGCCTTGCCAACGCCTTCTTTAACTTTGCCTTTGAAGTCTTCTCCGCGGTTTTCCGCGCGATCTCCTGCGCCCATGAACGCCTCCTAATATCAGCGTGCTTACGATCTGTATTTCTACCTTATCGTCACCATTGCCGCCGCGAAAGAGCAGACAACAAAAAAACAGACAGACTTCACTCATGCCGAGCGGCTATGCTGAGTTCTACCAATGTTGACCATCCTCGCCGCCGCACCCTTGATCCTGACGATCGTTCTTTTGTTGACCGCAAAATCCGGATGGGTCGCACCCCTGGTGGGGTTGGTGTCCTCAGCTGCTGTGTCCATGCTGGTGTTTCACAAGTCTTTCGGTGATCTCGGTGTGGCACTCGGTGGCGGAAGTCGGATGATTATCGAGGTGCTCTCCATCATCGGTGGTGGAGTGTTGCTTTCCCGAGTACTCGATGCATCCGGCGCGCAGCGTACTTTGGCACAGTGGCTGGCCTACAGCGCAGGCGGCATGGTCGCCACCACGTTCTTGATGACCCACGGGGTCATCCCGTTCATCGAATCGGTGACAGGCTTTGGGGTTTCCGTCTTGATCGGCCTGCCGCTGCTGATCCAGCTCGGGTTCAGCCCAATCCGGGCTGCCATGCTAACGGTGCTGGGCCTGACAATCTCCGCCTGGGGGTCCATGGCTCCGGGTACGTTGCTGGCATCTCGCTTGGCTGATGTTCCGTTGCAGGACCTCGGAATGGCCACCGCTCAGGTGAACTGGATTGCCCCGTTGATCTCTGGGTTGGTCATCCCCTTTGTGGCCTTAGACCGGACCACGAGGAAAGCTCGCGCCCGCCAGATGCTCATTGGCGGGACGATGGGCCTGACCCTGTCTGCGTTTGTTTTAATGGCCAACGCTATTTTTGGGACCCCCGTTGCCGGCGCTCTAGGTGCTTTGCTGAACACCATGTTGCTGTTGGCCGTGATGGCCCTGCGGCGCAAGAATCGGCGTCGGCGTACTGGCGAAGCTCGCGCGAAGAACCCTGTCACGAGCGCAGGAAAAGCATTCGCCCCCTACATGGTGTTGATTGGCGGGCTGATTGCCGCCCAGTTCCTCTTCCCCGCCTTGGCGTCTCCCGCGATTTGGCTGTGTATTGCGGCGATTGCCGCGGTCTTTATTCAGCGGGATTGGATGGTCGCGGCTGATCTAAACTCGCCCTCCCGCGTGGGACGCTTCTTGCTGGCCGCTGTGAAGCTGTGGGTTTCGGTTGCCATCCCTACAGGCTTGTATATGGCGCTGGGGACGATCTTTGCCTCCGGCGGCTTGGCCGAACAATTGGCAGCCGCATTCGCGGCGCTGGGTACCGGGTACTTGGTACTGAGCCCTTTCTTGGGCGCAATCGGTGGTTACATCACGGCCTCAACCACGGGCGCGAACGCCATGTTCATCACGACTCAGGCGGCCGGTGCCCAAGCACTAGGGATTCCGCAACTTGGCTTACTGGGCACTCACAATGCCGCCGCGTCGTTGTGGTGTTTGGCCTCGCCGGTCCGTGTGGAGTTGGCCTACCAGTTGGCGGCAGCGCATCAGCCGGTCAGCAGGAAACGGATTGCGCTGGTCGCGGTGGCCTACGTGAGCACCGTGACGGTGTTCTGGGCCCTATACAACGTGCTCTTCCTGTAACCGCTTAGAGGTAGCGGATCATCCGGGTGTTACCCAAAGTATTGGGTTTCACGCGGGCGAGATCGAGAAACTCAGCAACGCCCTCATCGGTGGAGCGCAAGAGTTCCTGATAGACCTCCGGGTCGATAGGTTCTTGCTGGTCCATGACCGCGAACCCTTGATGCTTGAAGAAATCGACCTCGAAGGTGAGGCAAAAAACCCGGTCAACGCCCAGTTCTTTGGCCCGTTGAAGCAACTCGGTGACGATTGTGCGGCCAATTCCGCAACCGCGCCACGCATCGTCGGAGGCAAGAGTGCGTACTTCAGCCAGGTCCTCCCAAATGACGTGGAGGGCGCCGCAGCCGACGATTTTGCCGTCATCGTCTTCAGCCACCAAGAACTCTTGGATGGCCTCGTAGTAGGCGACGGCTTCTTTCTCCAGCAGCACGCGCTGGTCTGCCCACGGGCGCACCAACGCTCGGATGCCGGGCACGTCTTGGGTGACTGCCGGGCGGATCCGGTAAGCATTCTTAGCTGGAGAACTCATTTATCCAGCGTACTCTTGCCCCCGGGTCCGCCCGCAAACTCACGACCCCAAATACTGCGGTGACGTGAGGAATCACACGCATAGCTTAGCTTGTGACCGTACCGCCTAGGACCGGTGGCAGCGGCTGTACTTCACCCAAGACATGTTCGGAGAGGAAGGCCGTGACGACCTGGTACCAGATCTTGGAGTGCTGCGGGGAGAGAATCCAGTGGTTCTCCTGCGGGAAGTAGAGGAAACGGTGGATTGTCTCTAGCCCCTCGGCCGGCAGTTTGGACTTGGTGTTTAACTCCCACCATAGCCGCAGACCCTCGCCGATCGGCACGCGGTAGTCCTTGTCACCGTGGATGACCAGCATCGGCGTGTTGATGTTCTCCACGTTGTTGTGTGGGGAGTTCTTGGCCAGCCCTTCGGGGGAGAATTCGCGGTCCCAGTAGAACGCTGCATCGGTCGTGGGACCGAATTGATCCAGTGCCCACAGGGAGGCGTGGGTGACGATCGCCTTGAAGCGGTCGGTCTGACCAGCAATCCAGTTCGCCATGTAGCCACCGAAGGATCCACCCAAAGCCGCGGTCTTCGTCTCGTCGATGTCATCGCGTTTGATGGTCTCATCCACGATCGACATCAGGTCGGTGTATGGCTTTTCACCCCAGCTGTTCCAGCCACGGGCCACAAAGTCTGGGCCGTAACCGGTAGACAGGGCTGGGTCCGGCAACAGAACAGCGTAGCCGTGGGCCGCCAGCAGGTACGGGTTCCATCGCCAAGACCACATGTTCCAGCTCATGACCGGGCCACCGTGGATGAAGGTCAGCAGTGGCGCGGGTGCTTCCGCACTCGCCCCTTCCGGCAGCACCAGCCAAGCACGTACCGGGACGCCATCATCTGCGGTGGTGGTGACTTCCGTGACGGTGCCGGGCAGGTTTTCCGGGTTGGCGCCGACCAAGCTCTGCAGCTGAGTCACGGAACCAGTAGCGGGATCGATCCGCACCGGAGTAGGGACAGCGTCAATGGCGGCTCGCAAAGCGTAGATGGCATCCGGGCCGACGTTGACCTCGATGAAGGACGCGTCCGGGTCATCGGCCAGCACCTTGTAGTCGCCGGTGGCTGCATCAATGGCAAAGAGACGGTAGCGCCCGCCGTCATCAGCTCCCGCGTATAGGGTGGCCGCGTCAGCGGACCAACCGTGCACTGCGAACCAGTGGTCGGGCCGGTCGGTAAGCATCCGCAATTCATCGGTGTGCAGATCATAGATGCCGACGTCGCCCCAGATGGCGTTCTCGGCGGAGGTGTCGTTGACTCGGTGGATCGCGAGGTAGCGGCCACAATCCGAGAAGGGACCCGGGCCATATTCTCCGTCGACCGGCTCCAGAATACGGCGGACCTCCCCGCTGGCGACATCGAGCAGTTCTACTGCGAAGCGTTGATCGAATTTTCCGCCGCCGACGCCTATGCCGTAGGCAATGGTTGTTCCGTCCGGGCTCAGCTGGGAATCATCGGCTTCGATAACCGGGGCCCGGCGGGCGGCTTCGGTCTGATCGCCGAGCAGGCGCAGACTCAGGTTCTCCGACGCGTATGGGCGGTGCCCTGCGAAGGCGTGCTTCAGTGCATCCGGCTCTTCGCCATCCTTCTTCTTGTCCTCGGCATCTGCTGCCGGTTCCAAGACACCGAAGCGAGGGCCATCCGGGCCGAGGTCATGATCCCAAAAGCGGATCGGGTAAGACGCGTGGTAAATCGCATCGACCTTGGCGTCTTTGCGCAGCGCGCGGTACTTGTTATCTTCCTCGTCGCTGGCCGCGCCGGGCATGACGGCAGCAACAGCCACGAGGGTCTCGGCGTCCTTGGCGGCCAGCAGATTCACCAGTGCACCGCTACGTGTGTAGAGTTCCTCAGCTTCACCGGCCAACAGACCGTCTTGGCCTGCGCTCAAGCGATAGAGCCTGGACTGTTTTTCAGCAGCTGAGTTCTTCTCCCCCTTATCTTGACCGGTACGGGCAGAGGTGAAGATCAAATCTCCGGTGCTGGTGAAGACCGGGTTTGCGGCGCCTTCTGCGCCGTGGGTGAGCTGGCGCGCAGGTTGTTCACCTGCCGGGTCGATTGCGAACAGCTGGGTGGTGTATTCGGTGCCGGTGGCATTCAACAGGGCGACTGTGGTGACCAGTTGCTTGCCGTTCGGGCTCAAGACGAGATTATTCAGCCGGGGCAGAGCTAGGTAGTGATCAAGGTCTTTCCAATAATCTGAAATACTTGCTTCAAGACTCATTTCTCTAGTTTGTCCTACTTTTGGGCATAAGAAAAGCTTTCTTCACCACCAGTTCGTTTCGGTGGCGAAGAAAGCTTTTCGTTGTGAGTTTTTATTTACTGCTCGATGGCTTCTGGCTGCTCGCCAAGCTCGAGTGCTGGCCGGCCTTCGGTCCAGTGGAAAGTGAACTTCCCGTCCCGGCCTTCGCCTTCGAAGTCCACGGTGATTTCGGCACCGGGGTTGATTTCTCCAAACAGCAACCGCTCGGAGAGCTGGTCTTCGATTTCGGCCTGGATGGTTCGACGCAGCGGGCGGGCACCCATTGCTGGGTCGTAGCCGCGCTCGGCGAGTTCTTCCTTAGCTGGCTGGGTGACGGTGATCGTCATGTCCTGATCGGCAAGCTTGGCGCCGACGCGGGAGATGAACAGATCCACAATCTCCAGGATTTCTTCCTTGGACAGCTGTGGGAAGACGATAACGTCATCCACGCGGTTCAGGAACTCTGGGCGGAAGTGCTGACGCAGTTCTTCCTGCACCTTGGCCCGCATCCGGTCGTAGTTCGACTGGGTGTCAGTCGAGGACTGGAAGCCGGTCATGACGCCCTTGGAGATGTCCCGGGTACCCAGGTTCGTGGTCATGATGATCACGGTGTTCTTGAAGTCCACCACGCGGCCTTGGGAGTCGGTCAAACGGCCGTCTTCCAAGATCTGCAGCAGCGAGTTGAACAGGTCGGCGTGCGCCTTTTCGACTTCGTCAAAGAGCACTACCGAGAACGGCCGGCGGCGAACCTTTTCGGTCAGCTGGCCGCCCTCTTCGTAACCGACGTAGCCCGGAGGGGCACCGAAGAGACGGGAGACGGTGTGCTTCTCGGAGAACTCGGACATATCCAAGGTGATCAGCGCGTCTTCGTCACCGAAGAGGAACTCTGCCAAGGTCTTGGCCAACTCGGTCTTACCGACACCGGTCGGACCGGCGAAGATGAACGAACCACCTGGGCGGTTCGGGTCCTTCAGCCCGGCACGGGTACGGCGGATGGCTTGCGATAGCGACTTGATCGCTTCGTTCTGACCGATGACCCGCTTGTGCAGCTCGGCTTCCATGTTCTTCAGGCGGTCGGCTTCAGCCTCGGTGAGCTTGAAGACCGGGATGCCGGTGGAGGCGGATAGGACTTCAGCGATGAGATCTTCGTCGACTTCAGCGACGGTGGTCAGCTCACCAGACTTCCACGCCTCTTCTTTTTGGGCGCGTTCGTCTTCGAGGTTCTTTTCCTTATCCCGGAGTGCGGCGGCACCTTCGAAGTCTTGGGCGTCAATAGCCCCTTCCTTCTCAGCCTTGATGGCGGCGATCTGCTCGTCCATCTCCTTCAGCTCAGGCGGCGCAGTCATCCGCTTGATACGCAGACGGGCACCGGCCTCGTCGATCAAGTCGATGGCCTTATCCGGCAAGAACCGGTCGGAGATGTACCGGTCAGCCAAGGTGGCGGCTGCCTGCAGGGCATCATCGGTGATCGAGACGCGGTGGTGTGCCTCGTAGCGATCGCGTAGGCCACGCAGAATCTCTACCGTGTGTTCCACGGTCGGCTCGTTGACCTGAATTGGCTGGAAGCGGCGCTCCAGCGCGGCATCCTTCTCGATGTGCTTGCGGTACTCATCCAGCGTGGTGGCGCCAATGGTCTGGAGTTCACCACGGGCCAGCATCGGCTTCAGGATGGACGCGGCATCAATGGCGCCTTCGGCAGCACCGGCACCGACGAGGGTGTGGATCTCGTCAATGAACAGGACGATGTCACCGCGGGTGCGGATTTCTTTCAGGACTTTCTTCAGGCGCTCTTCGAAGTCACCGCGGTAGCGGGAACCTGCCACGAGCGAACCCAAGTCCAGGGTGTAAAGCTGTTTGTCTTTCAGTGTTTCTGGTACGTCGCCACGCACAATGGCCTGAGCGAGTCCTTCCACAACGGCAGTCTTACCAACACCCGGCTCACCAATCAGCACAGGGTTGTTCTTGGTGCGGCGGGAGAGGACCTGCATGACGCGTTCCATCTCGTGGTCACGACCGACCACAGGGTCCAGCTTGCCTTCGCGGGCAGCAGCTGTCAGGTTTCGACCGAACTGGTCAAGGACAACCGAGCCGGATGGGGTGCCTTCTCCCTGGGTGGACTGGCCAACGCCAGCACCGGCGGCCTCTTTCCCGGATCCGCTGCCGGAGCCGGACTGGTAGCCAGAGACCAGCTGGATGACCTGCTGGCGGACACGGTTCAGGTCAGCGCCGAGCTTGACCAGCACCTGGGCGGCCACGCCCTCGCCTTCGCGGATGAGTCCGAGCAGGATGTGCTCGGTGCCGATGTAGCTGTGCCCCAGCTGCAGGGCTTCACGCAGCGAGTACTCGAGTACTTTTTTGGCGCGCGGGGTAAAAGGGATGTGACCTGAGGGGGTCTGCTGTCCCTTACCAATGATTTCGGTGACCTGCTCACGGACTGCGCCAAGGGAAATGTTTAGTGCTTCCAATGCCTTCGCGGCAATGCCTTCGCCCTCATGAATCAGGCCGAGCAGGATGTGTTCCGTGCCAATGTAGTTGTGGTTGAGCCCTCGAGCCTCTTCTTGGGCCAGGACCACCACCCGTCGGGCACGATCTGTGAATCTCTCAAACATTCAGCACACTCCTCGCTTCTTGTTAGCTAAATGCTACGCAGCAATGAGTGGTGCTGTGGCACCTGTTCGCCACCGGGTGAACGAATCACACCCGGCTTAGCGTTGAGCGGAATTTAGGCCTGTTGTGCCTCACGGTAGGCGTCGATAATCTCCTTGCGCAGCCGGCCTCGTTCGTTGACCTCGTAGCCGTTCTCGGTGGCCCATTTACGGATCTCTGCGGCTTCATTCTTCTGCTGGGTGGCGCGCATTGGCCGGCCCTTGCGGATGTACCGGCGGAATGCGGCCCGGAATTCTTTAGCATTAGCGGAGGTCAGGTCGATCTCATAGTGATTACCATCAATGCTGAACTGAATCGTTTCGTCCGCTTCGGAGCCATCCAAATCGTCGACCAGAATGACTTCAATTCGTTGCGCCACTATTAGGCCTCATTTCGCTTTCAGTGTGCTGAATAGGAATCGACTGATGGATCACATCACCATCTACTTATCGATTCTAAACTCTTTTGATTGCTTTCTACACCCAAAAATGAGGCTAATTTATATTAATGCGCTATTCCGCAGATTAACTTGGCCGATTTTCTTCAATGTCTGGTGAATCGGTTTCTGCGGATTCTTCAGCATCTTCGGAAACGGCAGTCGGAGTATCCGTCATACCCGCTTGGGCGCGGATTTCGGCTTCCGTTTCTCTTTCGAGCGCGTCGGCGCGGGTAATGGCTTTATAAACAAACCAAAAGATGATGAATACCCCGACGGAAGGGGCAAGAACGGCAAAGTACTCCCAGAACTGTTCCATCGGAGCCTCCTTCTAAGCTTCCGGCTTCAGAAGCGGGAAGAGAATCGTTTCGCGGATACCCACATCGGTAAAGAGCATGACCAACCGGTCGATACCCAGACCGATACCACCCATCGGAGGAGCACCGTATTCCAGCGCCCGCAGGAAGTCTTCATCGAGCTGCATAGCTTCTTCGTCACCGGCAGCAGCGAGCTTGGACTGCTCGGTCAGGCGTTCACGCTGAATCACCGGGTCAATCAGCTCGGTGAAAGCGGTACCGCGTTCCATGCCACCAATGATCAGATCCCAGGCTTCGATGACCTGCGGGTTATCCCGATGCGGTCGGGCCAACGGCTGAGCCGCCGGCGGGTAGTTGTACACAAAGGTGGGGTTGAGCAGGGTCGGTTCCACGATTTCACCGAAGAGCTCCAGCACAATGTTCTCCGGGCCCCATTCTGGGCGCAGTGCCACGTTGTGTTTCTCCGCGATTTCTCGCAGGCGCTGCTCGTCGGTTTCCGGGGTGATCTCCTCCCCGACAGCCTCGGACAGACCCGGGTAGACCTCAAGCCATGCCCATTCACCATCGAGGTTGATGGTGCCCTTGTGGGTTTCAATCTGGCGGCCGGCCCCGATCGCGTCGGCAGCGTTCAGAATGATCTGCTGCATACGCTCGGCCATACCGTACATGTCAGTCCAAGCCTCGTAGCACTCCAGCGTGGTGAATTCCGGGGAGTGCGTCGAGTCGACACCTTCATTGCGGAAGATGCGGCCGAGTTCGTAGACCCGGTCGATGCCGCCGACCATGGCCCGCTTCAGGAACAACTCGGTTGCGATGCGCAACGTCATATCCTGATCGAAAGCATTCAGGTGAGTTTCAAAGGGGCGTGCTGCCGCACCACCGTGGATGAGCTGAAGCATCGGGGTTTCCACCTCGATGTAACCGGCCTCGTCGAGGGTCCGGCGCACCGACTGCACAATCTTGTGCCGCTTGTAGACCATCTGGCGAGCTTCATCGCGCACAATCAGGTCAGCGTAGCGCTGGCGCACGCGGGTCTCTTCGTTCAGGTCCGCGTGCAGCACCGGCAGTGGACGCAGTGCTTTGGACGCCATCTGCCATGAGTCGGCCATGATGGACAGCTCACCGCGGCGGGAGGCGATGACTTCGCCTTCAACAAAGATGAAGTCACCCAAATCCACAAGGTGCTTGTAGTTGGCCAGTGACTCTTCGCCGACATTGGCTTGGGAGAGCATGACCTGGAGTCGGACCGCGTCCCCGTTGGTCGCGGATTCCTGCAGAGTCGCGAAGCAGAGCTTGCCGGTATTACGGGAGAACACGACGCGCCCTGCGATGCCAACACGCTCACCGGTGGAGGCACCGGGTTCTAGCTGACCGTCGTACTTGTCCCGAATCTGCCCCAGCGTGTGGGTACGGGCCACCTCAGCGGGGTACGGCTGGTGACCGGCGGAGAGCAGTTCGCCACGCTTGGCGATGCGGCCCTCACGAATTTTTTCGCCGGCGGACAGGCCGGACTCTGACGTGTCTGCAGACTGCACAGGATTATTGGAACTCACAGCTCTCTATTCTAGATGGTTCTGACGGCCAACCGAATTCGGGTTGCCCAGCTCACCTTCTTCAAGGCCTTATTGTGGGAAGAGTGAATACCGTGAAGATTCGTGGCACCGTTCCCAGCGGTGCAAAAGCAAGGATCGGTGCGACTCTGCACCTGCCTGCATCCCTGAGCCGGTACGTCTCCTCCCCCGGCGCAGCGCTAGCTGATGTGCTCGGCCGGTTGCCCGCCGAGTATCGGGAACAGACCGTCATTATCGCCCACGGCACCTTGGTCACCCAGCTGGCCTACTATCGGGCCGCCGGACAGCTGGTTCCGCTGCTGGATGCACCCGTACTCACATACGATCGACGCGGACGCATGGACTCATCGGCCCAGCCTGCCGACTACTCCGCCCAAACAGAGATCGAAGATTTGCAGGCATTGTTGGCGGCTACCGGCGCCAGCCGTCTGCTCGGTCATTCTTTCGGTGGCATGGTGGCGCTGCTGACAGCGGCCGAAGACGATCGGGTGAAGAACGTCGTCACCTACGACGCCCCGATCAACCTGAATGGGCGGTTGAATCACATGTGGTCCCCGGACGCGGATGATGCGTTCGCCGCCGGCCAGACCGGACGAGCGTGGGCGTTGCTGGTGAACCGGCTCGCTACCGCGGGGCCGCTGTCGTGGCTTCCGGTACCACTGCTGACCCAGGTTTCACGGATCCTGCCGCTATCGGGGTCGGGCCGCGAACATCTGCGTCTGATGGGGACCTGCCTGAACGAAATGCGGGCCGTCGTGCAGAGCAAACCAACCGTGAAGACCTTCGCGAACTTGCCCGAAACGACTCTGATCACTGGCGGCTTCTCACCGAAATACTTTGTGCAAGCCGCTCAGGCACTGGCCACCGCCATGCCGAGTGTGCATCTGCTACGTGCCGCCGGGTACTTCCATGAGGGACCGATGCGCGGGGACCGCAAGCTGGCGCGTGCCTTAGCCGAGGCGCTAAACCGTTAACCTAGAGTGATGCCATTTTCGTTCCGGCTGCCCCGACATAAAGGAGTTCCTGTGGCCAGTTCCACCACCACGTTGCGCACCGAAGACGGTGGCGTGCTGGGAATCCACAGTTATGCCACCTCGGAAGCTGACTTGCAGGCGCCGGGAGACAAACGTGTGGTGGTCGTCGGTGGGGCCTTCCTCACCGCCTCAATCTACCGTCCCTTCTGCTCACTGTTCGCAAAACAACTGGGTGATGGTTGGGCTGTGGACATCTACGACCGCAGAGGCCGCGGAGACTCCTCACCGCAGCCCGCGGACTACTCCATGTCCACGGAAATCTCCGACCTGGCTCTCGTGCTGCGGCACACCGGGGCAAAGAACATCATGGGTCATTCACTCGGCGGCTCGGTGGCCCTGAACGCGGTGCAAGCCTACGTTGGTGCGGATCCGCGGCGCCGCCATGAGGCAGCCCTTGAACTGGTTCCCCACAAACTCTGTGTTTACGACCCGGCGATCAACATCGATGGTTCGATCAACACCAGTTGGCTGCCCGAGTTCGAGCGTGCTGTCGATGAGCGCCGGTACAACACTGCCCTGAAGTACGTGCAACGCCAGATCAACCCGCGCGGCAGCTTCCAAGATGTTCCCGCTTGGATGATGACCGGGTTGATCGCGATGACCCGTCCCACCAAGTTCGGTCAGCGGATCCGTGCGCTGCTGCCAACCGCAGTGGGTGAGTTGAAAGCAGCCTTGCAGGAACAGGAGACAGCGGAGTCGTTCTCCGCTTTGCCGGCCAGCACCCACTTCATGGCTGGCGCCTTGTCCGCCGACTACTTCCAAGACACCGCGGTGAAGCTGCATCAAGCGATCGACGGTTCCACCTTCGAGCTGTCCCCGAAGTCGCTACATGGGGCTATCCCGTTTATGCACCCGGAGGTGCTGGCAGATATGGCCGACTACTTTGAGGGCCAGCCGAAACAGACTGACCCCCAAGAAGTCGCTAAAGCCAGGGACTGACCACTACCAAATGGTGACGCGCTCGGCCGGGTCCATCCAGAGCCCGTCGCCGGGTTGGGTCTGGAAGGCCTCGTGGAAAGCGTCGAGGTTTTTCACGATCTGGTTGCAGCGGAACTCGTTCGGTGAGTGTGGGTCGGTCGCCAACCGGACCTTCATGGTTTCCGGACGGGTTAGTTGACGCCAGCATTCGGCCCACGCGGCAAAGAACTTCTTGTCGTTCTCGGCGCTCGGTTCCTCGCCGACCTCGGCCAAGTGCAACTGGTACGCCTGGTAAGCGATTCCCAGTCCGCCCAAGTCCCCAATGTTCTCCCCAAGGGTGAGTTCACCATTGACGTAGCTGCCCGGGGTTTCAGCTGGCTCCAGCGCGGCATATTGATCGATCAACACCTTGGTGCGCTCGGTGAAAGCTTCCCGGTCCGCGTCTGTCCACCAGTCACGCAGGACACCGTCGCCACCGTACTTGGAGCCCTGATCGTCGAACCCGTGACCGATTTCGTGCCCGATCACGGCGCCGATGGCCCCGTAGTTGTAGGCGGCATCCCGGTCCGGGTGGAAGAACGGTTGCTGCAGAATCGCGGCCGGGAACACGATCGCGTTCTCTAGCGGCGCGTAGTAGGCGTTGACCGTCTGCGGCGTCATGTGCCATTCTTCCGGGTCCGGTCCATCCTCGATCTTGGCCACGTCACGTTCAAACTCGAACGCGTTCACGGCCATCACGTTAGCGACCAGATCGTCGCTGAGTTCAACCGAGGAGTAGTCGATCCACTTCACCGGGTAGCCGACCATGGGACGGAAGGTGCCCAGCTTCTCTAGGGCACGTTCCCGGGTTTCCGGGCTCATCCATTCCAGCGAGGAAATCGAGTTGTGGTACGCCTTGATCAGCATGTCGACCAGCTCGTCCATGGCGGCTTTGTGGCCGGCTGGGAAGTGCTTGGCCACGTACAGTTGGGCAACATCCTCGCCGAGTCCGCCGTTGATCAGGTCCACGCCCCGCTTGTAGCGTTCGCGCAGCTGCTCGGTTCCGGCCAGTTGTTTGCCGTAGAAGTCGAAGTTTGCATCCACGAACGCACCCGACAGGTAGGGGGCGAAGCTGCGCAGGGCCGCGGCCTTGGCCCACGCTTTGAAGTCGTCGAGGTTTTCGTCGGTGAACAACTCGTTCAGAGCAACCAAGTAGTCCGGTTGCCAGACCACCATTTCGGCGGTCAGCTTTTCGTCCAATCCGGCCCCGGCCAACCAGTCAGCCAAGACGGGGAAGGACTCGATGACTTGCTCGCGGGTCATCAGGTTGTAGCGGGCGTGTGCGTCACGCAGTTTGACCCGGTCCCAGTGGTGGGCGGCCATCTTCTCTTCCAGCGCGTACACCGACTCGGCAGTTGCGCTTGGGTTCTCCACGCCGCCGAGCTGGAAAAGTGTGGTGAGTAGCTGGCGGTACCCGCTCTGCGCTTGGGCGTATTGTTCGTCCCGATAGTAGGACTCATCCGGCAGGCCAAGCCCACCTTGAATCAGGTGCCATAGGATGCGGGAAGTGTCTCCGGCATCCTGCATCGAACCGGCCGCGAACGGGCTGGGCACCCCGGCCTTGGCCAGTTCACCCAGAATTCGGGCCAGCTGCCCGGCCGTGGTCGCGGTGTCGATGCGTTGCAGGACCGGTTGAATCGGGTTGGCGCCGGCGGCCTCGACGGCGTCCTCGTTCATGAAGGAGCCGTAGAGCTTCGCGATGCGGGCCTGCACATCGGTCGCGTTCCCGTCGGCGACTGCGGTGATGGCTTCTTCGGCGAGCTCTTTGACGGCTTCAATCGACGCGTCCCGCAGTTCGATGAAGGAACCGTAGCTGCCTTGGTCCGCCGGGATCTGGTGGTTGGCCAGCCAGGACCCGTTGATGTGCCGGTAGAGGTCATCTTGGGGTCGGACGGAGTTGTCCGCGTGGGCGGTCAACGGGTCCACGATGGTGTCAGTCATGTGGCTAACCTTTCAGGATTTTGTTGTCGATGAGTCGGACCGGGCCCACGAAGGCTGCCAGCAGGGCCAGCAGGCGTGGCGGCCAGCTTGTGGGGTCCGCGCGTTGTTCTTCGGTCAGGGGCGTGAACGTGTCCGCGTCCACGATGACCAGTTCGTCCACCACATCGTCTCCGGGGGCGGAGACCACGGACGCGGTGATGTGGTCGATGGCCGCTGCTACATCCAGTGGGCGCCCCGCGGCCGCTTCGGCGGCCAAGAGTTCGAGTCCTTCGTTCAGGGCGCGGGCTTGGATGAGTTGGTCTTCATTCAGGCGCTGGTTGCGGGACGACAGGGCCAGCCCGCCTTCGTCTCGAACGATCGGGACGGGGTGGATCTGCACCGGCAGGTTGAAGTCTTCCACCATGGCGCTCAGGATCGCCAGCTGTTGGGCGTCCTTCTGACCGAAGTAGGCGGTGAAGGGCAGCACGCCGCGCACTTCGGCTGCGCCGGCGGCCACGATGTTGAAGAGCTTGTTCACCACGGTGCCGACCCCGTCAAAGTGGCCGGGCCGTAGGGCTCCTTCAAGGACCTCACCCATGTGCCCGGTGCGCACGGATATCCGGGGTGTCTCATCCGGGTACATTTCCTGCAGTTCCGGCGCGAAGATCACGTCGACCCCTACTTCGGCCGCGATCGCCACATCGGCATCGAGGTTGCGCGGGTAGTTTTCGAAGTCTTCGGCCCGGTCGAACTGCAGCGGGTTCACGAACACGGAGATCGCGACGACAGCGTTGTTCGCTCTGGCGGTTTTGAACAGTTCTTGGTGTCCGGCGTGCAAGGCTCCCATGGTGGGGATGAAACCTAGAGTCGGCTCGGCGGCGTTGCTGAGCTTTTCGGCCAGCACGTCTTGGAATTCGGTGACCGTGGTGCATACGATCGGGGAAGAAGTCATGACTGCTCCTTGGAGTCATTTTCACTCAGCAGGGCCAGGATGGGCGCTGCAAGGTGGGCGGAGAGTTTGCCGGTTTCTACGGCGCGCAGCGCTGTGGCCTCGGCCAGCGCCCGATAGGCGGCACGTAAATCGTCCGGGATGCCCGGGTCTGCCAGCACGTCAAGGTGTGCGGCCAAGGTTCCGACGTCCCCGCGCGAAATAGGGCCGGTCAACGCGTTCTGCCCCGAGGCGAGCGCGTTCTCCAGTGATGCCCGCAGCAGGGGGCCGATGGCTGCTGCCGGCTCTTCAATCCCGCAGGCGGCCAATTGTTCGGTCGCTTGGGCCACGACCGTGACCAGGTGGTTCGATCCGTGGGCCAGCGCCAGGTGGTAGCGGGGCCGGTCCGCTTCGGCGATTGTGACCGGTTCACCACCCATTTCCACGACGAGCGCTTGGGCAATCGGCAGCACGGTGGCGGGGGCGGTCACCCCGAACGGGCAGTCAATCAACCGTGTCAGGTCAAGGCTCATCCCGGTGAAGGTCATGATGGGGTGGATGGCCAGCCCGATGCAGCCTTTCGCTGCGGCAGGGGAGAAGACCTCGGTACCGTACTTGCCGGAGGTGTGGATCAGCAACTGTCCCATCTGCAGGTGTCCGTTCTCCGCTAGTCCGGACACCAGGGGTGCAAGGGCGTCATCCGGGACGGCGAAGAGGACCAGTTCGGAGCGACGGCAAATCTCTTCCGGTTCCAGCACCGGCACGTCCGGTAGGAGCGTTTCGGCGCGGGTCCGGGACTCATCGGAGACAGCGTGCACTCCGGTGATGGCGTGGCCGGCTGCACGCAGGGCGGCGCCGAGCACGGCACCGACGCGTCCGGCGGAGATGATCCCGATGCCGAGGCGTGGCTGTGATTGGGTCGGCGGGAGTGTCATTCTTCAACCAGCTCCTCGGTGCGACGATGAAATTCGGCCAACTCCCGCTGCTCCATCCACGTCTCTTTCTCGGCGTAGCGGCGAGCCCGGCTGGCGACCCTCAGCATGGCGGCTAAGAGTGGCTCGGCCGCCGCGACCGGGATGTTTCGGCCCAAGGGCTGGACCCCACCGACCGGGACGTCGGCTTTCACGTGCATGATTCCGGCCAATCGTTGCAGTGGGCCCTGCCGCAGAAAGACTCCTTGGAGTCGGTTCAAGCTCACCAATTGAGCGTGCCGGGCAATGAACCCGGACCGGGCCAAGAACAGCGTCCCGTCCACGCCGGCGGCCAAGCGTGGCTGGGCGAACGGCGCCAAGAATCGGGCCTTGGCTGGCGCTTTGTACAGCTGCGCTTCACGGTGGCGTTCCTGCTCTCCCACCGGGTTGGCTGGATTGACGTGGGCCAGATGGTATGCCCAGTACATGATCTGTTCATCGGCAACATCGGGCAGCAGCAGCGGAATGACCCGCTCCACGTCCTGCCACGTGCCGGCCGGCAGGACGGTTTCCCGCTGCACCGTGCCGGTGGCGCTGGTCTGATCCCCTGCGGAGAAGCCGGCAACGTTGACCTTGATTTCGTACCGGTCAAAGATCCGATGCACCCAAGACTGGTTGAGCTCGACCGCTTGGATTCGTCCCGGTGGCAAAGTCTGGTCGGTGGTTGAGCTGAGACCCGAGCGCAGACGCAACCCGTCTTGGGAGTGCAGCAGCCGAAAGTTTGCGTACCGGTTGGCCCGGGGCAACAGGACACCGAAGACACCAAAAATCAGTGGCAGCAGGACAGCGAAAGACAGGGTCTCTTCCCCACTGAGGAACAGCGCGGTACCCACACCTGCGCCGGTACCCAGGAGCACGAACAACACCCAGAGGACCTCCGGGGCGGAGAGCACCATGACGGTGGTGAGCCAGCGTGGAATCCGTGCAAGCTCGACCTCCCCGTAGTTCTCCACGTATTCGTGTTGGGTCTGACTCTGGGTGGGCACGCCCTCATCGGTGCCCGCGGCACTCGCATAGCCCCCTTCCGGCTCGGTGGCTGGCTGCGGGGGTCCGATGCGACCGCCTCGGCGCAAGATCTCGTAGCGTAGCGCCTCCGCTTCGGCGACGGGGACATAGCGCAACTGCAGGGTTTCGTCGGCGGAGTCAGCGACATCAAAATTCAGTCCGGCTTGCCCCAGCGCGCGGGCCGCAAACGGTCGGGCGACGTCGATGGACTGGATTCGGTTGATCCGGGCCTGATTCTCTTTCTTGTTCAGCAGACCGGTGCGGACCCGCACGTATTCTTCATCGATCTGGAACCAGGTGACGAACCAGCGCACGGCCGGGGAGGTGAGCATGAAGACCAGCACGAGGGCAAAGAATGGGTAGCGGGACAACAGCGCTAGTGGGTCGAAATCTGCTTCGCGGGGCAGCTGAAACAGCAGGACTGCGGCGATACCGACGATCGCGATCCAGCCATCGATGATGATCGATTTAGGGTCGGCGCGGTGCCACTGTCCGTCGCTGAGTTTGCTGGTGGTGACCGGTTGCTGGCTCATGCTTAGAGTCCTGCCAGTTTGGCTTGGCCGCGGGCCACCAGTTCTTCACGCAGTTGTTCGGCTTTTTCACGTGGCAGCCCAGCCAACGCGATGTTGGAGTTGACGCCCGCGGTGCGTAACTGCAGGTTCGCCAGACCGAAGGCTCGCTCGAGTGGGCCTGAACTGACTTCGGCGGATTGGATGCGTCCGTACGGCACGGCCCACACCCGGTGGAACATGACTCCGCGGCGGAAGAGTAGTTCTTCGTCCCGTTCGGCGTATCCCATGGCCTTGTAGCGTTTGTAAATCAGGACCAGACGGGTGATGAGGCCGATGATGACCAGCAGGGCGTAACCGGCCAGAGCGTAAAAGCTAGCCCACTCGTATGCCTGGTTGTTCTGCAGAGCCGGAATCATGTTGGGCACCATGGTGGTCACGGCGTACCAGAGGCCGGCGAAGATGACCGCATTGATCAGCAGGGAAACGAGGATCCCGACGAGTTGGTAGCTCGGGTAGCGTGGATCGACCCGTTGCCAGTTGATCGGTTGCTGATCCAGAGCGTTAACGCTGAGTGGTTGTGCGGGCATACCCACCTTCCCTTTCGGTCGGGTCTAGCCCGCCCAAAAGTTTGTTTGACGAGGTTTCCGATTCTTCCTCATCTTCCTCGTCATCATCAATCTTGCAGAAGAACTCCACCAGATAGCCGATACCCACTAGCACCGCACCGGCGACGAGGTAACCCCACCCCCAACCGATGGATTGGGAGCCGGTGGCTCCTGCCGGAATCAGGTGTAGCAGGATGCCGGCGTGCCAGCCGGCGACCAGGGCGCCACCGTAGGCCGCGGCTTGGGCCAGGATGACAACCCGGGCGGCGGTCATGGGTGCGATGCGGGCTTGGATTTTGCGGGTCTTGGACAGAAACACCCACAGCCCCAACCCGATGTTGGCCAGCCCGATGGCGGCCAGCGTGATGAGTGAGGCGGTCGGTAGCACCGGGGTGGGCAGACCTTGTTGGCTGGCCCACCAGGACACGGCCCAGCCGATGAGCCCGAAGATCAAAAAAACCAGCGCCAGCCAGTGCAGCTTGAGTTTAGCCATGGCGTCCCTTCGCCCTGTTCAGCCCCTCCCGGTCAGGGCACTGGCGCAGCAATTCGGTGATGGGGGTGCCGTTGAGCGTGGCGTGCGGTTCCATCCACGACCACGGTTCCAGCACGAAGGCCCGCTGGTGGGCCAACGGGTGGGGCAACCGCAGGATCGGTGAGTCCTGTTTCACGTCCGCGTATGTGATCATGTCAATGTCGAGGGTGCGTGGGCCCCAGCGGATGGTCCGTACCCGGTCGTGGTCGGACTCGATTTGCTGGCACGCGCCTAAGAGTTCAAACGGTTTCAGGGTAGTGGCTACCCGGACCACCATGTTGACGAAGTCGGGTTGGCCTTCCGGCCCGCCAACCGCCTTGGTGATGGCGCGCGGGCTGACGTTCAGCACCCGAATGTTGGGGTGGTCCTGCAACGCTTCAATGGCGGTGTCTAGGGTGGTGTCCTTCTCCCCTAGGTTGGATCCGAGGGCAAGGATGGCCTGCTGCCAGCTCGGGGTAGCTTTGTCCCGGCGGGCCACATGGGTGACCGCCACGGATTCGAACGGCACCTGGATGGGGGCATCCGGCTTGTGCACCCTGACTTCCAACCGGTCGATGGTCGGGAAGTTCTGCAGGATGTCGGTGGCAATGTTGGCGGCCAACCGTTCGATCAGGTTGACCGGTTCACCCACAATGTGGGCGTGCACCAAAGCGGCGACCTCGCCGTAGTGGACGGTGTCGGTCACCTCGTCGCTGCTGGCGGCGGCGGAGAAGTCGGTACCAATGTTCAGGTCAACGGAGAAGTGCTGGCCCTGGTAGCGTTCTTGGGCGAAGACGCCGTGGTAGCCGTACCCGTTGACCCCGGTTAGTTGGATCCAGTCCATTTGCGTGCCACCTGAACTGCTGCCACGGATGCTTCGACTTCATGGACCCGCACCGCCCACGCCCCGTGGGCAGCGGCCAGTGCGGAGACGGCCGCGGTGGCCGTATCGCGTTCGCGCGGTTCGGCCGGCAGCCCGGCCTTCTTCAGCATGCGTCCTAAGAAACGTTTGCGGCTGGCGGCCACCAGGACCGGGTGGCCCAGCTCGGCGAGCTGGTCGAGGTGGGCCAGCAGCGTCCAGTTGTGTTTGGCCTTCTTGGCAAAACCCAGCCCCGGATCAATGATCAGCTGCTCGGGTTTGACCCCGGCGTCGAGGAAGCGTTGGCGGGTGTGCCGCAGCTCGGCCACCACATCGGCGGCCACATCCTCGTAGTTGGCCATGGCGTCCATGGTCTGCGCGGTGCCGCGGTTGTGCATCAGGATGTAGTGGGCGCCGGAGCGGGCCACCAGTTCGATCATCTTGTCCGTGACGTGGATGCCGGAGACATCGTTGATGATGACCGGGCCCGAGGCGAGGGCTTCTTCGGCGATCTCGGCGTGCATGGTGTCCACGGAGACCACCACCCCGTATTTGACGAGGGCCTCGATGACCGGGATGACCCGGTCCCGTTCAACTTGCAAGGAGACGGGTTCGGCACCGGGGGCGGTGGATTCGCCACCGACGTCGATGATGTCCGCGCCCTGTTTCACTAAGGTGAGGGCGTGTTTGATGGCCGCGTCCGCGTCCGGAAATTGGCCGCCGTCGGAGAATGAGTTGTGGGTGATGTTGACGATGCCCATCACCAAGGTGCGGTCGGTGGGCAGGTCGTTGAAACCACGGCGCTGGGATTTACGGAGAACCGGGATGGGGGAGGTTGCGGGACCGGTTCCGGGAATGGCGGCCAGTGAACTCATCGTGTTCCTTTTCGTGGTTGCGAATGACGGTACGGTCGTTAGTGCTGGTGGATCAGGCTCATGGCCTCAAGGCGGGTTGAGGTTTCACGCAGTTGCCCGCGTACGGCCGAGGTGATGGTTTTGGAACCTGGTTTGCGGATGCCACGCATGGACATGCACATGTGTTCTGCTTCTAGTACTACGATAGCGCCCTGCGGATTCAGGTGCTCCATGAGGTCCTCGACAATCTGAGCGTTCAGCCGCTCTTGGACCTGTGGTCGCCGCGCGTACACTTCCACCAACCGGGCCAGTTTGGACAGGCCGGTGATCTTGCCTTCTTTGGATGGGATATAGCCGACGTGGGCGACACCGTAGAAGGGCAGCAGGTGGTGCTCGCACATGGAGTAGAACGGGATGTCTTTGACTAGGACGAGTTCTTCGTGCTCGATGTCGAAGGTCGTGCCCAGCACGTCCGCCCCGTCCCGGTGCAGGCCGGCGAAGAACTCGGCGTAGGCTTTCGCCACCCGTTTGGGTGTGTCCATTAGGCCGTCCCGGTCCGGGTCCTCACCGATGGCCTCGAGGATGTCTCGGACCGCGGCCTCGATCTTGGGCAGGTCCACCTCGCGCGGCTTCTCTTCCGCGGTCGGGTCCACAATTTTGCCGGTAATAGGGTCTTTCAACACCATGAACAAACTCCCCTTTTTCTGGGTTAGCCCAACGGTGGGTTCTGTGAAGGGTTCTGGGGTGGTTCCGGGGTCTGTGGCGGCTGTGGGTTAGCCGGCGGGTCGATCATGACTTCCGCGTGGCCTTCCTCTTCCGCCAGTTCTTCCTCGGTGGAGCCGTGCGTCATGGCGGTGTCCGACGGGGAGGCCACCGGTGGCTTCTGGGATACCGGGCGGGCCTCGTTGAACAACCACACTTCGCGCTCGGGGCGCTTGATGACTGGTTTGAAGATCTCCTCGATCTCCTTCTGGTTCAGGGTTTCCCTCTCCAGCAAGGCGTAGGACAGATCGTCCAGGACCTGACGGTTTTCCATCAGGATCTCGTAGGCTTCCCGGTGCGCCTGGTCCAGAAGTTTGCGCACTTCTTCGTCCACGATGGCCGCGGTGCCTTCGGAGAAGTCACGGTCTTGGCCGGCGTCACGACCCAGGAAGGGTTCGCCGCCGCCGGAGCCGAGCTTGACGGTACCGACCCGGTTGCTCATGCCCCACTGGGTGACCATCTTCCGGGCGGTTGCTGTGGCCTTCTCAATGTCGTTGGAGGAGCCGGTGGAAGGATCGTGGAAGACGATCTCTTCGGCCACCCGACCACCCATGGCGTACGCCATCTGGTCGAGCAGCTCGTTGCGGGTCACCGAGTACTTGTCGTCTTCGGGCACCACCATGGTGTAGCCCAAGGCGCGGCCGCGCGGCAGGATGGTGATCTTGGTGACCGGGGCGGAGTTACGCAGGGCCGCGGCGACGAGGGCGTGGCCGCCTTCGTGGTAGGCGGTGACCTTGCGCTCGTGTTCCTTCATGATGCGCGAACGCTTCTGCGGTCCGGCCATCACACGGTCGATCGCCTCGTCTAGGGCGCGGTCGTCAATCAGCTGCGCGTCGGAACGAGCGGTCAGCAGGGCTGCCTCGTTCAGCACGTTCGCCAAGTCGGCGCCGGTGAAGCCCGGGGTGTTCTTGGCGACCTGGCGCAGGTCAACATTGTTGGCCAGTGGTTTGCCGGCGGCGTGGACGTTCAGAATTCGTTCGCGACCGACGAGGTCCGGGGCTTCGACCGGGATTTGGCGGTCGAAGCGGCCCGGGCGCAGCAGCGCCGGGTCGAGTACGTCGGGGCGGTTGGTGGCCGCGATCAGGATGACGTTGGTGGTGGCGTCGAAGCCGTCCATTTCCACCAGCAGCTGGTTCAGGGTCTGTTCGCGTTCGTCGTTACCGCCGCCGATGCCGGCGCCACGGTGACGGCCGACCGCGTCGATCTCGTCCACGAAGATGATGGCCGGGGAGTTGTTCTTGGCCTGTTCGAACAGGTCACGGACGCGGGAGGCACCCACGCCGACGAACATTTCCACGAAGTCGGAACCGGAGATGGAGTAGAACGGGACCCCGGCCTCGCCCGCAACGGCGCGGGCCAACAGGGTCTTACCGGTACCCGGAGGGCCGTAGAGCAGCACGCCGCGGGGGATCTTGGCGCCCACGGCCTGGAATTTCTCCGGCTGCTGCAGGAATTCTTTGATCTCGTAGAGCTCTTCGACGGCCTCGTCAGCGCCGGCCACATCGGAGAAGGTGACCTGCGGGGTGTCCTTGGAGATGAGTTTGGCCTTGGATTTGCCGAACTGCATGACCTTGGAGCCGCCGCCCTGCATGCGGGAGAGCAGGAACCAGAACAGGCCTAGGATGATGATGAACGGCAGGATGAAGCCCAGCGTGGACAGGAACCAGTTGTTGACCACCGGCTGGTCGGTGTAGCCGTCCTTCAGGTCCGCGTTGGTCATGGCCGCGACGACGTCGTCGGCGCGCGCGGTGGAGTAGAAGAAGTGGACGGACTTGCCCATGTCCCGGTCGTCGAGTTTGAAGTTCTCGGCCAGTTCTAGGTCGACGCGCTGATCGCCGTCAAAGATTTTGGCTTCGACCGCTTTGTTCTCTTGCAGCAACTCCATACCGATGTGGGTGTCCACCCGGTTGGTGTTGCCGGAGGTGAGCATCGGCAGCAGAAAGAGCAAGAACCCTAGGGCAAGGAGGATCCAGATCAAGGGCCCTTTGAAGATTTTCTTGGCGTTCAAACTCTTCTCCTGCTTACGAATACCGCTCTCACAGCGTCAACTACACGTGCGCTGAGTGTTCGCGCACGCCACAGGTACGCGCACTTCAACGCATGTATACGGTATCTGTTTCCCGGCGTTCAATGCACGTTAGTGCCGAGCTTTCACCTCTAGGCGTAGCTGGGCAATTACTGGTAAACGTGTGGTGCGAGGGTGCCGATGCAGTCGAGGTTGCGGTATTTTTCGGCGAAGTCCAGACCGAAGCCGACCACGAATTCGTTCGGGATGTCGAAGCCGACGTATTTGACGTCCAGATCAGACTTGGCCGCATCCGGTTTGCGCAGCAGGGTGCAGATCTCCACGGAGGCGGGGCCGCGGGATTCGAAGTTGGCCTTCATCCAAGACAGCGTCAGGCCGGAGTCGATGATGTCCTCGACGATGAGCACGTCCCGGCCCATCAAGTCGGTGTCCAAGTCTTTCAGGATGCGGACCACACCGGAGGACTGGGTTCCGGAGCCGTAGGAGGAGACCGCCATCCAGTCCATGGTGATGTGGGATTCCATGGCCCGCAGCAGGTCTGCCATGACCATGACGGCGCCCTTGAGCACGCCCACCACCAGCAGGTCTTTGCCCTTGTAGTCGGCGTCAATCTGCGCGGCTAGTTCCTTGATCTTGTCCTGGATTTCTTCCTTGGTCAGAAGAACTTTTTCCAGATCATTCTTAATGACGGACGCGTCCACACCGGCTCCTTTTAGGATCGAACAGTTATGAAGACAAGTTTTCCATATTTGGCCGGGTTCTGCCGCCGCACCCCGGGGGTTCGTTGGCCACGCCACACTTCCACCCCGCCGGGGAGCTGAACGGGCCCGGCTGATTTGCTTCCGGCCAGTAACTGCTCGATCGCCCCGGTGCGCTCATGCGTCAAGGCTTCGGCCCCGAGCTGGTGGGCGGCCATCGCGAAGAGCCGGGCCCGTAGCCCGGCCGGTTCGGCTTTCAGATCTGTCATATCCAACTCAACCTTCTGTGGCTGCACGTTGGCGAGCGTGGCAAAGCGTTCTTGGGCCAGCGAATCAATGATGTCGGCGTCTTGGCGGCAAATCTCCGCCGTCCGCGCCAAGTTCTCCCCCAGTTGGTCCCCCAACAGGTCAACGAGTTCGGGCAGGACGTGGGTGCGGATCCGCGAGCGCAGGTACGCCGGGTCGGCGTTGGTTGGGTCCTCCCACCAGGTGAGTGATTCTTTGGTGCAGATCTGCTCGGTCTCGGCCCGGCTGACCTTCAGGAAGGGACGATAGTAGTGGCCCCGCTGCGGCGGCATCCCGGCCAGGGAGCGGGTGCCGGAGCCGCGCACCAACCCGAGCAGTACCTGTTCGGCCTGATCATCTTTGGTGTGTCCCAGCAGAACGCCTGTCGCTCCGGTTTGTTCTACTGCCTTCTCGAACGCCGCGTAGCGGGCTGCTCGAGCTGCGGCTTCCACGCCCGCACCGGCCTGAGTGATTTCCACTTGCTGCTGCAGCACGGGTGCCAGCCCGAGTGCACGCAAGGTGGCTGCCGTCCGATCGGCGACCGCCGCGGTGGCTTCTTGGAGTTGGTGGTCGATCACGATCGCCCCGGCCCGGAAGCCAAGCTTTTTCTGCAGGAACGCGGCTGTGCTGGCCAAGGCCAAAGAGTCGGCGCCACCGGAGCAGGCCACCAAAAACAACGGGGGCTCTGCAGCGTCAGGGTGCCGGTCAGCCAGAATCGGTTCCAGCAGCGCGGTCAGCGCGGCCCGGGCGTTAGCTTGGGCCGGTGTGAGTCCTCCACCCATGGCGAGGCTAAGGGTTCACCACGCGTGCGATCCACTGGGACGGGTTGTGGATCTCCGTTTCGGTCGGCATGTTCTGCGGGCTGCCCCAAACCATGTTGAACTTGTCCATCCCGACTTCGTCCACCACGGCCTGCACGAATTTCTGGCCGTCCTGGTACTGGCGCATCTTGGTGTCCATGCCGATGAGTTTGCGCAAGAACTTCTCCACCGCGTTCAGGTTCTCCGAACGTTTGGTGAACCGGCGGCGGATCGTCTTCACGCTGGAAACAATGGAGGAGTCCACCGCATCCATGACCACGTTCGCGTGCCCCTCCATCAGGGACATGATCGCGGTCAGCTCGGAGAACATCCGGGCCTCGTCCTCATTCAGGACCTTGCGAATCCCCTTCCCGGGCAGGTCCTCAACCTCGGTTGAGCTGGTCCCAGATTCAAGCTCTTGTTTGGTGCCCAACAGGGCGTCCTTGAGCCGGGTTCCCATGTCCCCGGCGGAGGCGAACAACGAAGAGGACAGGCCACGGATCAGGGTGGCCATGTGGCCGCGCAGCCACGGGGCGGCGGCGAACTGCACCCGGTGGGTTTGTTCATGCAGGCACACCCACATGGCGAAATCGTGGGCATCCACGTTCAGTTCTTCGCGCACCTTCACGATGTTTGGTGCCACCAAGACCAAGCGTCCCCCGGTTGGGCCTTCGCCCAGCGCGCAGAACGGTTCGAACTGGCCGAGGACTTTGTCTCCGAGGAAGGCCAGAATCATGCCCATTTCGACGCCGCTGCCCGCACCGCCAATGGCGAGGTTGGTTTCGGTGAAGGAGTCTGGTTTGCGCGCCACCACCTCGGTCAGCACCGGCGTAAGCAGGTTCTTGAAGCCCTCGATGTTGGCTTTGATCCAAGTGGCGCGGTCCGAGACCAGCGTTGGGGAATCCTCTAGCCGATCGTGCACATCCAGTCCCGTGATGTTTTGGACGTGCCCCACGGAGTCTTCGGCGGCTTGCCGAATGAGCGCGACTTCATCGGCGATCGCGGCCCGGTCCAGCTTGGGGCCGGCTCCGACCATGGTGACGGCGGTTTTCTCCGCCACTGACCAGTTGATGAGGGAGGGCTGTGCACTGTTCATGACTTCATCAGATCACATTGAACCCGCATGATGACACCGGTTTATCTGTCAGCTTGATGGCTCAGTGGAACAGGGCCCGGATGATCCGATCGACCTTCGCTTTGGCTTCAGGCTGCTGCCCCAGCGCGTTGTCCACCGTGATGGAGAAAGCGTAGGTGCCCGACTCGCCCTCCACGATGCCGGACAGGGCCACGGCGTGCAGCAGAGAGCCGGTCTTACCCGCCAATTTCCCGGTGGTGCCGGAGCCAACGAACCGGTCCTTCAAGGTTCCGCTCTTACCGGAAACCGCAAGCGCGTCCACGTAGGGTTTGGCGATGTCATGACGTGGGTTCTGCGGGTCCGCCGCTGCCCGGTGGGTGGCTGCGGTCGCCCGGGCTAGGACCGTAGGTGGGATGGTGTTGTGCACGGCCAGGCCAGAGGCGTCCACCAGCTCGACCTGCTCTGCGGTGTCCTTGGTCGCGAATCCGCGGGTGTAGCGTTGCAGCTCCGCGGCGGCCGTCTTCTCGTCGGCCTTCAGGCCCTGTTCTAGCAGGGAGCCGCGCAGCATGGTTTCGGCGATCTGGTTATCGGAATGCTGCAGCACCGGTTTCAGGTCTTCGGCGATCGTGTGCGAGTGCACCTCGGCCACCTGCTCGGCCTGCTGCGGTGTCTGCTGGCTGATCTGCTCCGCCGCCGGCAGCGCCTGAACTGACGTATCGGCCTCAGTCTTGGCCAGCGCCTTGGTCAGTTCGCGGTGGAACCGATTCCCGATCACCGTGGTCGGGTCAGCGCCACTGCGGTTGGCTTGGGTACTTGGGCTCTCGCGCCCACCGTAGAGGGCGGCCGGGCGCAGCGGTGCGATGTTCCCGTTGGTGGCCAGCACCGGGTTCCAGTGCGAGTTCAGCGGGCCGCCGGTAAAAGCGGTATCATCAACACGAACATTGACCCGTACCGGACCTTCAACCTCGCCGCTGCTCAGTTCTTCGGCGATCTTCTCGGCCGTTTGCTTCGCGAGCCGCGTGATCTTCTCATCGGTCAGGTTGGCGTCCCCCGTCCCGACGACGGTGGCAGTCAAAGCCGGTTCCAACGTTTGCAGGCTGGATTTTCCGGACAGCGCGACGGTGGTGCTGAAGCGGTGGTCCGGTCCGAGCGCCTCCAGCACGTACAGGCTGGTCATGGTCTTCAGCAGCGACGCCGGGGAGACGGGACCGTCCTGATAGGTGTACAGACTCTTACCCGTGCGGGCATCAACCACGGAAATGTGGGTCATCCCCACCCCGCCGTCGATGTGCTGGCGCACATTCTGCAGCGTTTTCTTCTGCTCTTCGTTGACTTGGCCCTTGGCGCCGAGCTGTGCGGCCTGCTCCGCCAGTGATCCGTCCGCCGCCAGCAGCGTCGCGGCCCCGGGCTTGGTTGTCGGCTTCTGCGAATTAGACGGCTTCGGGGTTGGGCTGGCTGCACCGGGGTTGTCGGCCCCACCGGTGGGTTCACGCTGGGTGCCGGAGATGTTGTCCGGGCCCAACTGCGGCAGCTTCAAGACCTCGTCGCGGAACCACAGCGCCGGCAGGGCTACGACGACCGCCAACGCCAAGACAAACACGAACCAGAATCGGCGGTTCAGCCACCGTCGCCGCTGTTGCACGCCCACACCTCTTTCATCACTGACATGCTACCGGCACAATGCACGTAAACCCGGTTCTGCTCGCTAAGCTGGTGGGAGGAAAACTGCACCGACCACACACTCATAAAGGAGTCCACATGCAGCACGACGTCACGATCGAGATCCCATCCGGTTCCCGCGTGAAGTATGAAATCGACGAGGAGACCGGCCGCCTGCGCCTGGACCGCGTCCTGTTCACCTCCATGCAGTACCCCACCCACTACGGGTACTTCGAGGACACCCTCGGCGAAGACGGTGACCCGCTGGATGCGCTGGTCTGGATCCCGGGCGTTGACCTGCTGCCCACCACCATCGTGGAAGCCCGCCCCATCGGCGTGTTCAACATGACCGACGACGGCGGCGGCGACGCCAAGGTGCTGTGCGTCTCCGCTGACCCGCGTTTCGACCACATCAAGGAACTCTCCGATGTGGACGAATTCCTGATCAAGGAAATCGAGCACTTCTTCACCCGCTACAAGGACTTGGAGCCGGGCAAGTGGGTCAAGGCTGAAGGCTGGGCCGACCGCGCCGAAGCCGAAGCCGAACTCTCCCGCTCCATCGAGCGCTTCAAGAACCAAGGCTAAGCCCAGAAACGCCCAAGCCAGTGTTCGTCCTGACTATCAATCAGCGGGATACCGCTGAAGCCACCGACCGCGTTGACGAACTGATCGCCGCGACGGCGCACCTACCTGCGCTGCGCGGCTTTCAGCGGTCGTGGGCCGATGAGGCGATCGGGGTGTTCGAAGACGCCCCCACCGCCATTGACGCCGCCCTGATCGCGGTGCGTCAGCGCCGCTGGTCTATCGGCATCGGGGCCGGCCCGGTCCTGCGTCCCTTCCCGGATGACATCCGCGAGGCCGAAGGCTACGGGCTGATCTACGCCCGGGAGGCGGTGGAACGGGCCCAAGCATCCAACGAACGGGTGCCGTTGGCTGTTGTCGGGCTCAATGAGGAGCTTGCCGGCGAGGCCCAAGCCGTGCTGAAACTGCTCGGCCAGCTGGTTTACACGCGCACCGACGCCGAATGGCGGGTGCTAGATCTACTGACTCCGGGCGTGCGGGGCCAATACAAGGCGGTCGCCGCAGCACTGGGCATCTCGGTCCAAGCGGTGTCCCAATCGGTGCGCCGCTCCTACTGGATCCAAGAGTGGGAGTCCCGTCCGGCCGCCGCCCGTTTACTGGGCTGGGCGGGAAGCGGCGAGCACTCGTTCGAGTACTAGCGCGGCACCGTCATCGTCCACGTGGGCGGTGACCTCGTCAGCCACGGCCTTCACCTCGGGTGGTGCCTGGCCCATGGCCACACCGTGGCCAACCCATTCCAGCATCTCAATGTCATTGCGGCCATCGCCGATCGCTAGCGTCCGCTCCAGCGGAACATCCAGCGTCTGGCGCAGCGCCTCACAGCCGGAGGCCTTGGAGATCCCGGCGGCGGCAATATCCAACCAGGCGGTCCAGCCCACTGAATAGGTCACACCGGACAGGCCGAGTTTCTCCACGGTCTGGCCGAATTCCTCGGCCGTGGAGTCGGTGGAGAAGACCACTAGGCGGACCGCTTCCACATCCAGCATGTCTTCAAAGCGCACACCGATGGCGCGCACCCCGAAGGACGGATCTTGGAAGCGTTCGGTGGAATAGAAGTTCCCGTCGGAGCCCTCCACCGCGTATTTGGCGGTCGGGAGCTCTTCGCGCAGCTTCAGCAGCGCATCCTTAGGGTCAAAGGTTTTCTTGTCGATGACCTCGTAGCCGTCCTCCAGGGAGGAGTCGAGGCGGATGGTCACCGCGCCGTTGCAGACCACGGAGTAGCCATCGGTCAAACCGATCTGCTGGATGATCGGCAGCGTGGCGTGCAGGGAACGACCGGTCGCAATCTGGACGTGGTGTCCCTGTTCCACGAGGGCGCGGCAGACTTCGCGCACCCGGTCATTCATGTGACCGTAGTGGTCCACGAGGGTGCCGTCGACGTCGAGGCAGATTTGGTGTTTCTGCTCGTCGGGAAGCTGTGTTAGTGCCGGGGTTCCGGCATCGGGGAAGCTCATGTTTTCTGTCATTTGCTGATCTTCGATGTCAGCGCTGAGATATGTTGTCATGTCCTCTACTGTTTCAGCGTTCGGCCAAATTGGCTAGACCTGTACGCTGACAGCAGGTGGATTTGACGTGAACTCTCGCGCTAAACGGCTTACCGCTTCTTGATGACCGGCAACACCGTCATCCCGTTCATGTACGGCTGCATGGCCTCGGGCACGTTGACCGAACCGTCGGCGTTCTGGTGGTGCTCTAAGAACGCGACCATCCACCGGGTGGTGGTCAGGGTGCCGTTCAGCGTGGCCGCGGTCTGCGTGCCCTTGCCGTCCGCCTTGCGCTCACGCACGTTCAACCGGCGGGCTTGGAAGGTGGTGCAGTTGGAGGTGGAGGTCAGCTCGCGGTAGGCGTTCTGGGTGGGTACCCACGCCTCGCAGTCGAACTTGCGGGCTGCGGAGGTGCCCAAGTCGCCGGCGGCGATGTCGATCACCCGGTAGGGCACACCCACCTTGGCGAGCATCTCTTCTTCCCACGCCAGCAGCTTGGCGTGCTCGGCTTCGGCCTGCTCCAGGGGGGCGTAGATGAACATTTCTAGTTTGTTGAACTGGTGCACGCGGATGATGCCGCGGGTGTCCTTGCCGTGCGAGCCGGCCTCACGGCGGTAGCAGGAGGACCAGCCGGCGTAGCGGATCGGCCCGTCCGAGAAGTCTAGGATCTCGTCCTTGTGGTAGCCGGCCAGCGCCACCTCGGAGGTGCCGACCAGGTACAGGTCGTCGCGCTCCAGCCGGTAGATCTCGTCGTCGTGTTCCACATCGAACCCGGTGCCGTTCATGATCTCCGGACGAACCAGGTTCGGGGTGATCATCGGCGTGAAGCCGGCGGCCAACGCCTGATCCAGCGCCATGCGCATCAGGGCCAGCTCCAGCAGCGCGCCCACGCCGGTGAGGAAGTAGAAGCGGGAACCGGAGACCTTGGCGCCGCGTTCCATGTCGATGGCGCCGATCAGCTCGGCGATCTCTAGGTGGTCGCGCGGTTCGAAGCCCTCGGCTGCGAAGTCGCGCGGGGTGCCCACGGTCTTGAGCACGTTGAAGTTCTCTTCGCCGCCGGCCGGGATGCCGTCGTGGATCAGGTTCGGGAACTGGCGCTGCAGTGCGGTCAGTTCCTCTTCGGCTGCGGTCACGGCAGCCTCACCGGACTTCACCTGTGCTGCCAAATCTTTCAGCTGGGCCAACAGGGTGGTCTTCTCCTCCCCCTGGGCCTGTGCCACGTTCTTGCCAAGGGCCTTCTGTTCGGCTCGGGCCGACTCGAAGGCGGCGATCGCTTCACGACGGCCGTTCGCGGCTTCCAGCAGCCGATCAACTAGGCTCTCATCCTCTTCGCGGGCACGCTGGGAGGCACGGTACACATCGGGACGGTCAGCAAGATCTCTCAGGTCAATCACGCCAACTAGCCTACCGCGAAAGAGGAGTAGAGTAGGTAAAAATAACATCCAGCGATAATTTTCAAGGATCCATACATGGACATAGCAGCATTCGTGATTGCGCTGGCCGCCCTCGTTGTGGCCGTGGCAACCGCATACATGGCGCGGAACAACCGCAAGCACCTAGAGCGCTACATCCAACGCACCTCCCCGCTGGAGCGCAAGGTCGGCAAACTGGTTTCCGAACGTGAAGGCAGCCGAGTCTCCGACGGCGCGGAGGTCTCGGAGGCGGCGGAGGACAGCGAACGCATCGTCGCTTTGATCCTCAACCCGGTCAAAGAAGGCGCCAAGAAGGTCGAACAGCTGCTACGCACCAAGGCAGCCAAGCACGGCTACGACGACGTGCTTGTCTTGGAGACCACCGAAGACGATCCCGGCAAGCAGATGGCGCTAGACGCGCTGGCCGACCACGCGGAAATCGTGTTTGCCGCCGGCGGTGATGGCACCGTGCGCATGGTGGCCGAAGAGCTGGCAGGCACCGGCGTGCCGATGGGCGTGGTGCCGCTGGGCACCGGCAACCTGCTGGCCCGCAACCTGGACTTCAACGTTGATGACGTGCTGGGCCACACCGAGAAGCTGTTCACCGGCTGGCACCGCAAGGTGGACACCATGATGCTGACCATCAAGATGGCCGACGGTTCCGAACAGACCCGCCGTTCCCTGGTGATCGCCGGGGTGGGTGCGGACGCCATGATGATCCGGGACACCAAGGACGAGCTGAAGGCCATCGCCGGTTGGCTGGCCTACGGTGAAGCCGGGTTGAAACAGCTGGTCGGTAAACGCCAGCGCGTGCGCATCGGGGTGGACGGTCAGCCGGCTCAGGTTCGGAAGATCCGGTCGGTCATGTTCGCCAACGTCGGTCAGCTGCAGGCCGGGGTGCACTTCGTCCCGGACGCCATCATCGATGACGGCCTGCTGGACGTCGTTGTCCTTTCCCCTTCCGGCGGGTTGGGTTGGTTGTCCGTGGCACGACAGACCGTGACCGGACGCTCCCGGTCCAACGAGGCCATTGAGTTCTTGCAGGGCAAGCGCGTGAAGTTCTCCGTGCTCGATGGCGGCGACATTGCCTGCCAGCTGGACGGGGACGTCATCGGTGACATCACCGAGATCACCGCCCAGGTGGACCCGGGCTCACTGCTGGTCGTCGTCCCGCACTAAGCTAGCGCCCGCCGGAGAGCAGGGACTGCACCCAGGTTCGGGCGGCGGCGTAGGCGTTGTCGGAGACAATCTCATCCACGACCAAGCGCTGCTTGTCCGCCCGCGGGTAGGAACCCAAGAACTTGGTGGTCGGGCTGAGCCGGTACACCCCGGTGACGGCGTCTTGGACCCGGGCCTCGGCCAGGTGTCCGTCCACGTCGATGGAGAAGAAATAGGAACCCAGTCCGGAGCCGGTCGGCCGGGACTCAATCCGGGACAGGTTCACGTGGGACACCGCGAAGTAGTCCAGAATCTCCAGCAGGGCACCGGGCCGGTCATTCTCCGGTAGCGGGATCACCAGCGAGGTCTTGTCTGAACCGGTCACCGGCGGCAGCGCCGTTGGCCGGGTGACCAGCACGAAGCGGGTCACGGCCCCCACCCGGTCTTCGATGGCGTTAGCCAGCACGTTCAGCTTCAACTGGTGCACCACATGCGGGGAGCACACCGCTGCTTGGGTGAGCAGCTCCGGGTTGGCGGTAAAGTCCGCGTTAGCCAGCGCCGTGGCCGCCGCAGCGGTGGAGGAAGACGGCAGATACTCGGCTTGGCTGATGTTGGCGTCGGCCCAATGCCGCACTTGCGCCCACGCGTGGGTGTGGGTGGCGACGGTCTTTACCTCGCTCAGGGAGGTTGCCGCGTCCGGGTGGTTGGCCGCTGCCAGCACAAAGGAGATCGGCACCAGCACTTCCCGGATGATCCGCAGCTGGTCCCCTTCGGCGATGGCGTCGAGCGTTGCGCTGACCCCGCCTTCCACCGAGTTCTCGATGGGCACCATCGCCGCGTCCGCTTCCCCGGAGCGTACCTGCGCCAGCGCCGTCTCCACATTGGAAACGGGGATGGCGGTGTGCTCTGGATCAGCCAAGTCGATGACTTGGGACAGGGCGGCTTCGGTGAAGGTCCCGACCGGACCGAGGAAGGTGTAGCGCATGAAGGGGTGTGTTACCTGTCTATAAAAGGGGCCGATCGTCGGCCGAAGGTGCTTAGCGGATGGTGGGTTCTTCGCCGTTTTCGCTCACCAGCGGCAGTTGAGCGTCCATCCACGCGCCGGAGCCTCCGGCCACGTCAATGACGGTGTAGCCCTGGGAGTTCAGCCACTCGCAGGCGCGGCGGGAGCGGCCGCCGGAACGGCAGATGATGTAGTTGTCCTCATCCGGGTCGATCTCGTCGATGCGGTCGGCCAGTTCGCTCAGCGGCAGGTGCACGGCACCTTCGGCATGGCCGAGGTCCCACTCGTCCTGTTCGCGGATGTCGATGATCTTGGCACCGGCCGGAATCTGTTCTGGGGTCACAGTTTCGAAGTCACTCATGGTGACCAGATTACTACCTGAGCCCTGCCGGTGAGCAGTCTGTCCGCGACGATTACGCTGCTGGCGGCGGGAAGTGCCGGTACCCGTTCAGCTCCAGGGTGGCGCGCAGCCCGCGGCCCAGTTCTGCTTCCGGGACGTCGACCGGGTTGGTCAGGAGCACTCCGGCACCCATCGGTTGGATGTAGACGCCGTCACTGGTCTGTTGGATCGGCACGATCGCGCTCGGCAACCACAGCTGTAGCCCGCACGGGATATCCCAACCGCCCTCAGGCGGGCGGAGCTCGGTGCCCCGGGACAGGGTGTGCACCATGATCGGTTCCCAGGTCTGCACCAAAGTGTCGATGAGGGTGTGGGACAGTGCCAGCAGGGTTTGCGGCAGGCTCATCGAGTTCAGCTGCTGGTGGCGCGGATGGATCTTGATCCGGACCCGCTGCAACGGATGTGCTTGGCCCAAGGTGGGTCCTCCGGCGAGCACCCCGATGTGGATGCCGTACTCGTCAGCGATCGGGCCGGTCGGACCTTGGCTGATCAGTTGGAAGTCGGCGTGCAGGGACACGCTCTGGCCGAATGGGGCACCTGGTTGCTGTTGATCCGCCATCGCCGGGTACTGGTTCAAGGTGTGGTGCAGCTGTGCTTCGCTGCCGTCCCAGACACCGACTGCGGGGCAAATCCATTGCCGGATGTTGAGCTTGCCTGCCACCTGATAGAGCGTGCCGGTCAGTCGGGAGACGATCTCCTGCGGGCTGAGTTTGGTGCGGCCCAGTACCGCGGTGGTGGTGAAGGAGGGACCGAAGTAAGTGGGTGCCATGGTTAGCCTTCCTGCCCGGTGCGCGAAGTAATGGTGATGCCGGCGATGCCGTTTTGGGCTAGCAGTTGCTGCAGGAACTCTTGTTCTTCAGCGCTGCGGACCTTCCACTGGACGGGCGCACCGTGCGCCTGTTCGGTTTGCAGCAGGGCGGTGGCGACGAACTGCTGTTCGACCCACATGAGGGTGGCCGGGTTGTTTCGGTCGTTGAACCAATCCTGCGGCAGCTCAACGTTCATGCCCTTGCTGGCAGGCAATTTCGGGGCGGCCATCGGTTGGGCCGGTGGCTGCTGAGGGTATGGCTGCGCAGCTGGCTGCGGCTGACCGTACTGCTGCGGCGGCACTGGGGGCACTGGGGGCACTGGAGCCATAGGTTGCTGGGGTGCCACCTGTGGGGCAGGCTGCTGGTGTGGCTCAAAGGGTTTGTGTGTCTCAAAGGACTGCGGGGCAGGAGCCTCATTGACAGGAGCCTCGTTGACAGCAGGTTCGGTGACAGCGGTCTCGGTTCGCGCTTCAGGTTGGGCCGCTTCGGTTGGTTGCTGTTCTTCGACTTGGGCGGCGGCGACGGCCGATTCCAGCCATGCCGGTGTCGTGTCCGCGTCTCGTCGGAAGAGATCCACTTCCTGCATGAAGCTGCCGCGTCGTGGGGGTTGGAACCAGACCGGTTCATCGTCGTAGTTGTAGTCGACGTCCATTTGGGCGTCCTGGTCCACGGTGAACCCTGCTTGGAACCAGGCGCCTTTGCCCGGTTGGTACATCGCCTGACGCAAGTCGCGTAAAGGCTGATCGAGTCCTTGCGGCAGTGGCGGGGTCGGTCCTTTCGGGTCTACTTCGAGCCGGTGCATCCATTCCTCGCCGATTGTCTGCACAGTCAGGCGCATACTGGTCGCGTTATCTGGCAGGGCCGCGTACAGGATTTCGCCCACGTGTTGGGTAGCAGCGTTGAGGCGATCGAAATACTCTTGCTGTTCGGGGGTTCCCTCGGCCTCTACGTCCACGACCTGTTCCGGTTGGCCGAACAATTCGGAACCCAGATCCTGGTCTTCGGCTTCAGCTGGCTCCTCGTGCTGCTGGTGATCTAGCTGGTGTCCTGGGGTGATTTCTTCCCCGGTTGCGGCATTGAACATGCGCCAGTTCTGCTCGCCACCGACATCGACCAGCAGCTGCATCAGTTCTGGGGTCGGCTGGCTGACCATCAGCCAGCGGAACTGCCCACCGTGGACGGTGCCGTCAAAGGACTCCACCCCGTAGGGGATCATCAAACCAAAGCGGTCATCGAACCATTGGGTTCCCATCCCCCGGTCCAAGATCTCGTCATTGATCCGCTGGACGACGTGGCCCACGGAACCCAGCGGCGGATAATGTTCCGCCGGCCAGTTCATCATCTCGTTGGGGTGACCCAACGCGTCGGGCACACGGTGCACAATCATCAGCAATCCCATGCCACCTAGCCTAAACGACCAAACTGAGTGAACGTGACACGGCCATGCAAAGAGAACATGAACACGCCTATAGTGGATGACCATGACTGCCCAAAACGGTACTGACGATCTCACGTCCCTGTCCGCAACAACCCTCGTGGACCGGCTCCGCGCCCAAAAAGTCACCCCGCAAAATGTTCGGGACGCCTTCGTGGCCCGCATTCAAAAACTGAACCCGGAACTCGGTGCGTTCACCTTTGTGGACGCCGACGCCGCCGCCGACGCAGACCTAACCACCATCTTGGCCGGGTTGCCCCAAGCCGCGAAGGACGTCTGGGATGTCACCGGACAACCCACCACCTTCGGCACCGCCGCCCTACCGGACTACATCGCCAACGCCGACTCCCCACCCATGGCCGCGCTCCGGCAGGCCGGGGCCACCTTCGTGGGCAAAACCCAAGTGCCCGAGTTCGCGCTGAACGCCTACTCCGAAAACCTGATCGCTCCGCCGGCCCGTAACCCACTCGACCCCGAGCGCACCGCCGGCGGCTCCTCGGGCGGCACCGCCGCAGCCGTCGCGGCACGTATGCTGCCGGCAGCCTTGGGCAACGACGGTGGCGGTTCCATCCGCATCCCTGCCGCCGCCTGCGGAATCATTGGTCTGAAACCCGGCCGCGGCACCGTCCCCGCCGACCAAGCCGGGGTCCAATCCGAGATCGCCGGCACCGTCGCGCAGCTGACCTGCACCGGCCCGCTGGCCCGGTCCGCCGAAGACGCCGGCCTAATGATGGACGCGCTGATGGGCCGCACCGACGGTTACTACCGCGGCGCCGGCCGCGCCGGAACCGAACACGGTTTCAGCTCCGGCACCCTGAACATCGGTGTCTCCACCGCCACCCCGTTCACCCCGGACATCGATATTTCGGTCAACTGGCGCGCCTTGACCGCCCTCAGCCGTGCTGCCGTCCAGCTAGCCCAAGACGGGCACCGGATCCAAGAGGCGGAGATCCGCTACCAGGGCGGCTACGCCAACTACTTCACCACCGTGTGGACCTCCGCCCTGCAACGCAACCCGATGCCCGGACTCGAGCTGGACAAGCTCACCCACCTGACCCGATCCTTCGTGGATCAGTCCGCCGGCTACAGCCAGGCGCACATGGATCACGCCATGGCTGAACTCAGCGCGCTGGCCGAGAACGCGATCGAACAACTAGGTCAATACGATGTGGTCCTGACCCCGATGTTGGCCATGGTGCCGCCGAAGATCGGTGAGTTCACTGCCCTGGCCGGTCCGGAAGACTACAAGCTGCAGTGCCAGTTCACCCCGTACACCTCCATGGTGAATGTGTTCGGGTTGCCTGCCATCTCCGTGCCGGTCTTCCAAGACCCTCGCTCAGAGTTGAGCTGGTCGGTCCAGCTCATTGGCCGCAGCGGTTCCGAGGCCCAACTGCTGATGCTGGCCGGGCACCTACACAACCAGCTGATGGGTTAAGCCCAGCCCCGCACCAAGGCAAAACAACGGTGGGGAGTGGTTCCTAATCTGTGTGGAACCACTCCCCGCCTGCTGTCTGCGGCGCTACCGCAAACCGTTTTTTACTTCTCTACCTGCTCGGCAAAGCTGCTATCGACGTACGCGGACTCGTCTTGGGCCTCCTTGTACTCGAGAGCACCCACGCCCATCCAGATCTGCTCCATCTTCTTCAGCTGATCCGGTTTCGGAGCCAGGTCAGGCTCCCACGTGTACAGCGGCACCGACTTCACCTGTTCGGGGGTCTGCTCGGTCGCTTCGGCGATGATCTTCACGTTTTCATCGGAGTAGCGGTCCTCACCCTGCAGGTCTTGGACCGCACGGGCGCCCGCTGGAACACGAACGCGGCTTCGGGCGCCTTCTCGGCGCGCAGCGATGACTTGATCGTCCCGGTCGTCTTTGTCTCCAAGCCGCCCAAGATCCGCAACAGGGTGGATTTGCCGCAGCCGGAGGGCCCGACGATGCAGGTGAAAGAACCTTCCTCCAGCTGCAGGTCAATGTCGGCCAGGGCTTGCACCCGGGTCGCTCCGGGGAAGATCTTGTTCAACCCGAGCACATCGTAGGCCAGCGCCGTTGCCGGACCTTCCTCGCGCACTTGCGTGTCGATGCTCATCGCTCGCAGTTTCCTAGGTCAATGTCGGATCTGCACTTGTTCTTGCTCTTGCGAGCATAGTGCCGCTGTTGTACTCCACCGATAAGGCTCAGAAATATGAAGCGGTGGTGAATTTTCACCACCGCTTCAGCGCCATGACAAAGTTGTGGCTACTGGGTGAGGAAGAAGATGGCGACCATGGCAATGATCGCGATCGGCACCACCCAGCGGATCATGCGCGCCCCACCCGAGGGGTAGGACTGCTGGTTTCCCTGAGCCCACTCGTACTGTGGGTTGTGGAACCGGTCCGCGGAAGGATCATGCGGGGTGCTGTAGCCGGCGGAGGGATCTTGCGGTTTCGGCTGGCTGTACCCGGCCGGCGAGTCGTTTTTATATTGCGGCAAATCCGAGGGGAACATCGGTTTGGAAGGGGTCTGGCCTTCCTTGAACTCCGGCAAATCGGAGGGGAACCGGGGTTTGCCATCGGCTGGGCGATCATTGAACGGTTCGGCAAGCGGCTGATCTCGGTACGGATTGGACGCGTTCGGGTCGTTCGGATCGGACGGATACGGCTGCTGCGGATTGTTCTGTGCCATGCCCCAACTCTACTAAGGAGCAGGGTCCGGTCGCAGTCCCAGGACCCACCGGATTGCGGAATATGTGCGCCAAACCGACCACCTTGACCTGATTTCTGCTTAATTTCACCCAGAGCTTGCCGATTCTTTACGCGGTCATTCCCAATACTGGACAGAATCTGTAAAGCTTATAAGTATGGCTGACACTAACTACCCGAGAGCCGGTAAACCGGCCGAAGCTTCCGATCTGTGTGACATCGCTGCGCTGGAAAATGCGTACTACGAATTGCACCCAGATCCAGAGTTAGAAGCGCAAAAGGTCACCTTCGGCACCTCCGGGCACCGTGGCAGCTCCCTTAATACCTCTTTCAACGAGGACCACATCGCCGCCATCACCCAGGCGATCGTCGAATACCGATCCGCCCAGGGCATCAACGGCCCCGTGCTCGTCGGCCGTGACACGCACGCCCTCTCCGGCCCCGCCCAGCAGACCGTGCTGGAAGTGCTGACGGCCAACGAAGTGACCGCGCTGGTTGATTCCCGCGACGGCTACACCCCGACTCCGGCCCTATCCCACGCGATCATCCAGCTGAACAAGGCCCACACCACCGGCGGCACCCGCGAGCGCCTGCCGGAGAACGCCCTGGTTGATGGCATCATCCTGACGCCGAGCCACAACCCACCCACCGATGGCGGCATCAAGTACAACCCGCCCCACGGTGGGCCGGCCGACACGGACGCGACCAACTGGATCGCCCGCCGCGCCAACGAGCTGCTGGGGCAGGGGGCCAAGAACATCAACCGGTTGTCCCTGCACCGGACCGCAGCCAAATCGCTGATTCGTCCCTACGACTTCATGGGCAACTACGTCCGGGACCTGACGAAGGTCCTCAACCTTGAGGCCATCCGTGAAGAGGGCATCAAGATCGCGGCCGACCCGATGGGTGGGGCCAGCGTGAAGTACTGGGAAGAAATCGCCGCCGTCCACGGGCTGGACATCACCGTCGTGAACAACGCCGTCGACCCACAATTCGGATTCATGACCCTGGACTGGGACGAACAGATCCGCATGGACTGCTCCTCCCCCTACGCCATGGCGTCGCTGCTGGAGAGCATGAAATCCGACAAATACGATCTAGCCGTCGGCAATGACGCGGACGCTGATCGGCACGGCATCGTCACCCGCGATGCCGGCCTGATGAACCCCAACCACTACTTGGCCGCCGCCATCAACTTCCTCTACCGCGTGCGCGGTCAATGGCCGGTCACCGCAGGCATCGGCAAAACCCTCGTGTCCTCTTCCATGATTGACCGCGTCGCGGCAGGTCTTGGTCGGGAACTCTACGAAGTACCGGTTGGCTTCAAGTGGTTCGTGCCTGATTTGGACTCCGGTTCCATCATGTTCGGTGGCGAAGAATCCGCAGGCGCATCCTTCAACACCTTCCGCGGCAACCCGTTCTCCACTGACAAAGATGGCATCCTGCTCGCGCTATTGGCCGGCGAAATGATGGCCGTGTCCAAGCGCAGCCCCTCCGAGTCTTACGCACGGCTGGAGAACCGGTACGGTGTCAGCCACTACGCCCGCGTCGACGCCGTCGCCACCCCGGAACAAAAGAAGATCTTGGGTGCTCTCAACGCCGAGAACGTCCCGGGTGACACCCTCGCGGGTGAGCCCATCACGGCGAAGATGACCCACGCCGCCGGTAACAACGCCCCTATCGGCGGCCTGAAGGTCACCACCGAGAACGCCTGGTTCGCGGCCCGCCCATCGGGCACCGAGGACGTGTACAAGATCTACGCCGAGTCGTTCGTCTCCAGCGAGCACCTCAAGCAGGTCCAGGCCGAGGCGCAGACCTTGGTCGACGGCCTCCTCAAGAAGTAGCCACCATGACCGGCGAGCAACAGCTAGCCGGTGGGGTTGTCCACCTGCTGCCGGAGGATCTGCAACAGGCCCTACTGGCCGAGCCGGCGATCACGGCGGCGTGGCAGGACATTACGCCGCTGGCCAGAAATGAGTGGATCTGCTGGGTCGAGGACGCCAAGCAGGCCGCCACCCGAGCAAAGCGGATCGGTCGTGCTCAAGAGGAGTTGGCTGCCGGCAAACGGCGCCCTTGCCGCTGGCCGGGCTGTGCCCACCGGGAGAAAACCGGGAAAGCTTAGAGCTTCTTGGGTTACTGACCCAGCCAGTTCTGCACGATGCGCCGCTTCGCGCCCGTGAACGGCGGGTAGGCCAACCGCAAAGTGTCCATGCCCAACGGTTTGGAGAACACCGGGCGGTCCTGGCTGAACGTGTCGAAGCCGTACTTCATGTGGTAGTTCCCGAACCCGGAGGCGCCCACACCGCCGAACGGCAGGTCTTGGACACCCATCTGGGCCAACGTCACGTTGTGGACGATGGCCCCGGCCCGCACCTGTTCCTCGAACGCCCGTTGCTGTCGGTGCGAATCCGAGAAGAGGTAGGCGGCCAACGGTTCGGGCCGTTGCCGGATGAACTCAATGGCAGCCGCCAACGACTCGACCTGCAGCACCGGCAGCACCGGCCCAAAAATCTCTTCCCGCAGCACCGCGTCGCTAGGATGCACATCCACCAGCACCGTCGGCTCAATGTATTTGCGGGTCACATCGGTTCGGCCACCGCACAGGATCTTCCCCTGCCCCAAGTAACTACTCACCCGGGTGAAGTTCGCCCGGTTAATCATCCGCCCCAAATCGGTCGAGCGAGACGGGTCCTTACCGTAAAACTCCTTGATCGCCTCCGGCAACTCCCGCACCAGCGCCTCGTAGGCCTCCGAACTGGTGGCCAACACATAGTCTGGGGCAACACAGGTCTGGCCCGCATTGGTGAACTTGCCGTACACAATCCGACGGGCGATGGTGACAGCGTTCCCGGAAGTCACGACCACCGGGCATTTGCCGCCGAGCTCCAGCGTCACCGGGGTGAGCTGTTCCGCGGCCGCCCGGTACACGGCTTTGCCGACACGTTGGGAACCGGTAAAGAAGATGTGATCGAACTTGTGGCCAAGCAAATGTTGCGCCGTGTCCGCATCTCCCGGCACCACGGTCAACGCTTTGGCGTCGAGGTACTTCGGGAGCAGCTCGACGAGCAGCGCAGTCGTGGCCTTGGAGATTTCGCTGGGTTTGAGGACCACCGAGTTGCCGGCGGCCATCGCGCTGACGGCCGGCATCAGACTCAGCGCCAGCGGGTAGTTCCACGGTGAAATCACCAGCACCAACCCCAGCGGCTGGGCCACCACACGGGCGGAAGCCGGCTGCAACTTGAACGGAATCCTGACGGTCTCCGGCTCCATCCAGTCCGCCAAGTGCAGCAACACTTGGTCGATCTCGGCGGAGAGCCGCTCAATCTCGGTGAGCCCGGACTCAACCGGGTGCTTGCCAAGATCCTGATACAGGGCGCGATAGATGGCGTTGCGGTTTTCCTGCAAGAAGGTCCGCAACCCGCGCAGCGCCTCGATCCGGTGCTTGCGTTGGACCATGAACCGCTCATCCACGGCCCGGCGCATGAAGGCCACCGCGGTGTCCACCTCACCGGAGTTACTCACGATCGGCTGCTCACCGGTGATCGGCACGGGGGTGTTTGCTGCTCGGCCTCGTCGCATACGGCTCAATTCCAACGTCAAGAGTGGGTGTGATGGTATTCCTTCGACTCTAACCGCAAATCCGCCCTGAGGCGGCAAATGTTTTAGGATTGAGAATGTGGTGGCTTATTGGCATGAGGAATGGTCCTCACAGGAATGGTTAGAAACGGTAACGACGTGGGTCGATCACGTGCTGCAAGTGTACGAGCTCGAACGCACCGGTGATCTACAACGTCGACGCGACCGTGACTTCTCTGCCCTGCTTGCCGTGCCCACCAACCTGGGCCGGCTCTGGTTCAAGGCCTCCAACCCGAACCAGCTGCACGAGGCCACGCTGACCGCGCAACTGTCCGAACTGGCCCCGCACCGCGTCGCCAAACCGCTGTCGATCGAACCCAATCTGGGCTGGTCACTGACCCCCGACTACGGCGAAACCTTCATGGCACTACCCGCAGCCGATCCCGCCGTCTGGCAGCTGCTGCTGGCCGACTACGCCGGCTTCCAACAGGAACTGGCCGGCGATGGCTTCCGCGAACAAATCTTCAACGCCGGCGTCATGGTACTGGACCCGGCCTGGCTGCCCCAATACGTGGAGTCCCAATTGGAGATCCACGCCATGTCCGATCCGGACCACCCGTTCCACCTCGACGGGGCCGCCGCCGACCGCCTCTTCGTGAACATGGACCAAATCCAGCAATGGTGCACCATGCTCGAGCAAGGGCCCGTGCCGTTGATGTTGGATCACCAAGACTTGCACCGGCACAACGTGCTGGTCCCGGCAACCATGGGCTCCCCGCTGCGCTACCTCGACTTCTCAGACACCTTCTGGGCGCACCCCTTCTCCTCGCTGGCCAAACCGCTGCGCACCATCGCCGCCGAGTTCGAAACCAAACTGAATCCCGACGATCCCCGCATCGTCGCGATCTTGGGCGCCTACCTGGAAAAATTCAGCGACTACGGCTGCCCTGACGAGATGTATGAACTGGTGGAGCCCGCCCTGCGGCTGGCCCGCCTCCAAGAACACCAAATCTGGATGACCTTGATGGCCGGGGTCGACGAAGCCACGCAACGCAAATACGCCGCCGACGTGCTGCGGCCACTGCGTCAACTGCTCGACCCGGTCTTGATCACCGCCTAAGAAAGGGCACGAACTCTCGTCGTGACTGAAAACAACACCCTGCTCGGGGATATCCCCACCATCCCCAATGTGCTCTCCATCGCCGGTTCCGACCCCTCCGGCGGCGCCGGGATCCAAGCGGACATCAAGTCCATCAGCGCCAACGGCGGCTACGCCATGGCGGCACTGACCGCACTGACCGCCCAAAACACCCAAGGGGTCACCGGCGCCCTGAACATCGCCCCGGAATTCGTGCGCGCCCAACTCGATGCCGTCGCCGAGGACGTCCACATTGACGCCATCAAGATCGGCATGCTCTCCTCCGCGGACATCATCACCGCGGTCCGGGCCTTCCTGCAAGACGTGAAGAAGAACCAGTCGCCGGCCCCCACCATCGTGCTAGACCCGGTGATGGTCGCCACCAGCGGGGACCGGTTGCTCGATGAAGAAGCCGAGGCCGCGATCAAAGAGCTCCTCGCCGAGGCGGACCTGATCACCCCGAACATCCCAGAACTCGCCGTCCTCTCCGACTCCGGGGTCGCCGAAACCCTCGACGCGGCCCGCACCCAAGCCACCGCCCTGGCCCAACAGCACGATGTGCTGGTGCTACTGAAGGGCGGACACCTGCCCGCCAACGCGGACGGCCAGCTCACCGACGAACTCGTCGGTGCCGAAGGCGTCATCGAATCGTTCAACGTCCCCCACATCGCCTCCCCCAACACGCACGGGACCGGCTGCTCCCTATCCTCCGCGCTAGCCACCCAGTACGCCCGCACCGGCGACTGGGTCCCAGCCGTCACCGCCGCCCAAGCCTGGCTCAACCAGGCCATCGCAGACTCCGGGCTACTGACCGTCGGCGGCGGAACCGAGGAACACGGCCCGCAGGCGGATCCCACCGCGGTCGAACGCACCGGCCACGGACCCATCAACCACTTCGGACAACTCTGGGGCTAAGCATGAGTCACGGGCACAGCACCATTATGGTCGCGGTCGACTTCGAACAACTGCGCGACGCCGGCCACAACTGTACCCGCGGCCAGCAAGTCCGCTGGCGCCTCGGCACCGAACTGGAGGTCACTGACCCAACACTGCGCATCGCCCACGGCGACGGGTACGTGTACGACGAGTACGGTTTCCTCGACAGCTCCATCCGGGTGCCCGCCACCGTTGTGAGCATCACCGAGGTCTCCTACCCGCTGGTGGCGACCATCGGCACCCCGTACCTGAGCGATATCGACCGCAGCCGCAGCGACGAACGTGCCATCGACGCCGTTGACCCCGAACGCATGTATCAAGAACTGGTACATGCCATGGAAACCGGGATCCCGCCCAGCCAGCCGCTGCCACCACCCAACCGGCACGTCGAATACCGGGTGGAACTGCAGATCAATCAGGCCAGTGCCGACAAGCTGGCCACCGCCCGCGCTGAAATCACCGAAGCCGCCGCACGCCAAGAAGCAGAAACCGCCGCCCGGCAAACCCAGATCGATGCGGAAAATCTGACCCGCATGACCGACCCGGTCGGCGCCGCCCTAGCCGCCTTAGCCACCGAGGCCGAGTCCCGGTACTCCGAGGTCGTCACCGTCAGCCGGGCCGAAGACCACTGCGCCGTCTCCATCGTGCCGCTGCCGACGAACGTAGGCGGGCTGAGCATCGATATGGATGACTTGGACGGATTCCACCAATTCCTCACCGATGACGCAGTCGTACCTGCAGACACCGAAATCCCGACCCAGGCCGCCGTGCACTGGTCACGTCCGGTGACCTGGGATCCAGAGGATGCCGACGAGATCGAAGTCTGCGTCGGGACCGGCCGCTGGCTGCTGCCGGCCACCACGGAGTCGGTCCAGCTGATCCGCACCTTGCTGGAAGCGGCATCCGCCGGCCGCGCCAAAGCGGTGGTGCAAACCCCGGAGGAGAACCCGTTCGTGGATGACCCGCTGAAAGAAGACTTCGAGTTAGAGGGCAGCGGGGAACAACTTGTCACCGTGCTCTGGGACGAGGACGGCCAGCAGTATCAGGCGGCGGACCCGCACACGCAGCTGTGGCCGGATCCCGAAGACGACGGCTTTACCTTCACCACCCCCGGCGCAGCCGTCACCGGGTTCGTCGGCAAAGACGGGTTCGACTACGAACCGTGGCTGCCAGCCGAGCGCGAGTAGCGTCTAGCACCTAAAGTTCCAGCTGGGTAGAGGTCGGCAGGACACCCCAGCGCAAGAAATACTCCACCACTTGGGCCACCCCGTCGTCCCCGCAGGCCGGAGCCACATGGCTGGCGGCCTGAATCGCGAGCTTGTGCCCGGACGCCATGGCGTACGAGGTCCCAGCCCAGGACAGCATCTCGATGTCGTTCGGCATGTCCCCGAAAGCCACCACATCCTCGGCCGCGATCCCGTGTTCGGCCGCGAACCGGGCTAGCGTGTTCGCCTTGTGCACGTCCTTGGCAGAAATCTCCACCAGCGTCATCTCCGGCGCAGACCGGGTTACTGCCACGTGCGCGCCCACCTTGGCGTGTACTGCCTGCCAGAAATCATCGGCCCCGTGGTGGCGGGTCTTGGCCAACAGTTTGACGATCTCGTCATCGGCGAGCAGGGAGTCCTCGAACGGCTGCGGCAGGATGTCCGGCACCGGGAACGCGGTCTCTTCCAGATCCAGCCCATGCGTGTCCACGTACAGGTCGGTCAGCGTTTCCGCGGCAAAGTGCACCCGCGGTTCCAATTGGATGATGCTGCGGCGCACCTCGAACATGGTCTCCAGCGCCATTGCGGAGGAGTGCACCACCCGTTCGGCGCCCAAGTCATAGACAACCGCCCCGTTGAAGGCGATGATCAATCCGTTGTGGCCCAACGCCTCACGGATGGGGTCCAGCCAGCGGATTGGCCGGCCGGTCACCAGCACCACGAGGATGCCCGCATCGGCGGCGGCCCCGAATGCGGCAATAGTGCGTTCGCTGATCTGCCCGGGGCGCCCATCCGGGCCGGGACACAGGATGGTCCCATCAATATCGCTAGCCAACAAACGCATGACCACCAGCATACCGCGCGGCCTACAAACACTATGTCCAGCAGCTGGTGGGCCATTGCCGATAGGATTGTGGCAAGTACCCGTGCCGACGTGTGGGTTTTTGATTCGTCCACTCCTGAAGGAGGAAAGTATGGCTTCAGCAGAGCGACGACCGCCTGCCCGTGACACTCGCTCAGCCGTGGATAAAGCCATGGCTCTGCTGGCGGCATTCGGGGATGAATCGATCTTGGGTGTGGGTGTCTCCGAGCTGGCCCGCCGGGCGGACCTCTCCAAGTCCACCGCTTTTCGCCTGCTGGGGATGCTCCAACGCTCCGGCGCTGTTGAGCGCGCCGGTAACGCCTACCGCCTCGGCCCGCTGATCCAGCAGCTGTCTTCTTCTCAAGAATTCACGCAGCAAAACGTTCTGCGCGACACCCTGACCCCGTTCCTAGCAGATCTGTACGAGCTCACCGGCCAGACGGTGCATCTGGGTGCCCTGCACGGCACCGATGTGGTCTACCTGAACAAACTCTACGGGCACCTGCAGGTGCGCAGCCCTTCCCGCATTGGCGGCCGTGCGCCCGCCTACTGCACCGGGGTGGGCAAGATGCTGCTCGCCTACGACGCCGATGCCGCGGAAAAAGTGATGAGCTCGGAGCTGCCCGCCTGGACCCCGCACACCATCACCTCCCCCGACGCGCTCGCCGTGGAGCTGGCACAGATCCGCTCCACCTCGCTGGCCTACGACCGAGAGGAAATCCTGCTCGGGCTAACCTGCATCGCCGGCCCCGTGCTGGGCCCGGACGGCCGCCCGGTGGCCGCGTTCTCCATCTCCGGGCCGACCGGCAAGTTTGTCCCGGACGAGCAGGCGACTATTCTGCGCAAGGTCTGTTACGCCGCCTCCCGCGCGGTGGCTGCCGCCCATTCGCAGCAGCAAAAACTGCGCCGCATGCGCCAGGCCCAAGCCGCCGAACTGGCCGGCAAGAAGACCGACCTCGAAGAGCCAGAAGAGGCCTGACCGCAGAGGCTCAGCACCCTGCCGATAACCGCGCGTTTGCGCGGAATTCATCTTCTTATCGTTCTCTCATCCATGGCTCATTCTGCTCTTACGCACGCCCACTATCGTAAGAAATGAGCAACGAGGAGATCCCCCTTTTCCTCACCGCACTAACACGAGAAGAGGAACTGATGAAGTTCAAACGCACCCTCGCCGCAACCGCCGCCGTTGGTCTGCTGCTGGCTGGCACCGCCACCGCCGCGACCGCCGATGACGTCTCCCGTACCGGCAACTACACCGTCTCCAAGTCCCGCACCATCGACGGGAACCTGAAGGTCCGTTCCGGAACCGTGAACATCTACGGCAAGGTCAAAGGCAATGTGTACCAGAGTGGCTCCGGCTCCGTCATCGTGCACAAGGGTGCCGTCGTCGACGGCAACATCGTCGAGTCCGGCACCGGTTCGGTCACCGTTTCAGGCACGGTGAAGGGCAACGTCACCGAGAAGAACTCCGGTTACGTCAAGGTCAACCGCTACAACGGCTATGTTGATGGCAACGTGTACGAGTCCAGCGCCGGTAACGTCGTCATCAGCGGCACCGTGAAGGGCAACGCCCATGAGTCCGGCACCGGCAACCTGCAGATCAACCGCCTGGTAGACGGCAACGTGGTGGAGTCCGGTTCCGGCCACCTGTACCTGATGCGGACCGCCCGCGTTGACGGTAACGCCTACGAGAAGGACGCCGGCAACCTGTACGTCTACCGTGGCGCCAAGGTCGACGGCACCATCAAGGAGTACGGCTCCGGCTCCAAGATTTCCCGCCGCTAACACCTCACAACGCTAGAAATGCGGGGTGGGTCGAAGGTGTTTCCTTCACCCACCCCGCTTTCGCGTTCGCCACTCTGTGACTGTTTTTGATTTTGATTGCGGCGAACGTGATTTAGGCGGTCTCAACGCTGGCGGCCTGTTTGCCGTTGGCTCCGACGGCGACGGCGCCGGCGAAGAGGCCCCAGGCCATCAGCAGTGAGACCACGTGCAACAGGAACGGGCTTGGGGTGCCAGCGGCGGCTCCCCACATCATCGCCAACGTGATGAGGGTGAGGACGAAAGCCGTGCAATCCAGCATCCGCGAGCGCTGTTCGCGCACGATGCTGGCCACCAAGGTGGCCACGGACGCGGTCGCGGCCACAATGTAGATGACCCGGTACATCTGGGTGACGTCCCCGCTGAGGGACACCACACCGAGGCCGGTGATGGCTAGCGCCAAGAATGCCGCCCCGTAGCGGCGAACTTTTCCGTAGAACTCTTCCATGACCGTCATCTCCCTGAAGCTGGCTGCTGTTAGCTACCAGCCTAGAAAGCGAGCCGATGGGAGCGGATCGGCCCACGGGTCGAAAGGTACCGCCCCCGGTCTCATCCCACGGGGTGAGAGTCACCCCTTACGTAGATAACAAAGACCGCCACTGCAGGACACCGGCATTGGTGTGCCACAGCGGCGGTCTCCCCCTACTTCTCAAGCATGCGAGTAGGCCTGTGTGAAGTTTTCGCGAACCCCGTCTCGGGGTTGGGCGGCGCCCCTAGTGGGTTGGGACGTCGTCGAGGTGCTTGGACTCTTCGATGACCCAGGCCGGTTCGGCGGCCAGCAGCGAGAGTTCGTCCACTTGGCCGGGGCCGCCCTTGACGTCCACGTCGACGACGTAGCGGAAACCGGCGGCCTCCCCGCGGGCGATCTGCGGGACGTCATCCACCGGGGTGGCCAACACGATGCGGCGCAGCTCCGGGTCTTGGGCAAAAAGTTTCTCCGCCGTCAGCTGCAAAGCTTCCGGGCCGACGGCTTCGTCCTCGGCGTCCACCACCTTGACCAAGCGGTCGCGCACACCAGCCGGGTAGCTGGCATCCAGCGGGGTGCGGGTGATGAACTGCACCAGCACGGTGCCGATCTGCTCACCCTTGCAGGTGGCGGTGAAGGCTTGCGCCCAGTCCTCGGGGGCGTCGACCTCGGTCAGCTGGTAGTCATCCCCCAGCGGGTCCGGCCAGCGCAGAAATTCATTGAGTTCTTCGATCTGAGACATATCTTCTCCTGAAGCTAGTCGTCCTGGATATCGCTAACCATCTTCCTGATGGACAGTTTATCCAGTTTCCCGGAGCTGTTGCGGGGAACTTGTGCGGTGAGCACCAGTTCCTTGGGCAGCTTGTACCGGGCCAAATATTTGGCGGTGAATTCGCGAACCGATTCGGCGGTCGGCAGGTCTTCGCCGGCGAAGGAGACGACGGCGACCACGGCCTCGCCCCACTTCGGGTCCGGGCGGCCGACCACGGCCGCGTCGGTGACACCCGGGTATTCCATCAGGACACGCTCGACCTCGGCCGGGTAGACGTTTTCCCCACCGGTGACGATCATGTCTTTGAGCCGGTCCACGATGTAGTAGTAGCCCTCTTCGTCCCGGTAGCCCATGTCCCCGGAACGGAACCAGCCGTCTTCGGTGAACGCGGACGCCACGGCGGTGGGGTTGCGCCAGTAGCCGCGGGTCACGTTCGCGCCTCGGACCAGCATTTCACCGGTCTGGTTCGGCTCGGTGATGTCTTCCATGGTGGCCGGGTCGATCAGTTTGATCTCCGTGAACGGCATCGGGATGCCGCAGGAACCGGTCTTGGTGTAGGTGTGTTCGGTGGGCAGGTAGGTGGCGAACGGTGCGGTCTCGGTCAGCCCCCACGCCTGCTGCACGGGCACGCCCTTGGTCTCGTACTGTTTGATGACGATGGGCGGCACCGGCGCCCCGGCGCAGATCAGTGCGCGCAGCGAGTCCAATTTGGCGTGTTCAAACTCCGGCTGGGCCTGCATGGCCGAGAGCATGGCCGGGACTAGGAACGCCTGGTTGACCTGGTATTCCTCGATGTCTTTGAGGGTCTGGACCGGGTCGAAGTTGCGGCGGATGACCGAGCGGCCACCGCGCACCAGCAGGCGCAAGAACAGTGCATTGAGCCCGCCGATGTGGAACAGCGGGGCGACCGCCAGGTTGGTGTCCCCGCGGCGGGTATCCACGAGGGTGTCCACGTTGACGGCGTTCCAGAACAGGTTGCCGTAGGTCAGCTCCACACCCTTGGGTTTGCCGGTGGTGCCGGAGGTGAACATCAGGATCGCCAGGTCGTCCTCGCCGACCACCGGGGTTTCCGGCAGTTCGACATCCCTAGCGGCATGGATCGCGTCGGTGGAGGTGACCCAGAAGTCCGCCGGGTTAGGTTTGACCTTCGAGTACGGGTCATCATCGACCAGTACGTAGCGCACATCCGGCAGCGCGGTCTCGTAGCCGGCCATGATCTCCACTTCACCCTGGTGGGAGGGCTCGGCGATGAGCATGACGGGTTCGGCTTGGGCCATCAGCCCGTCCATTTCCCGTGGCGCCAACCGGAAGTTGAACGGCACGAACACGGCACCCAGCTGCCAGCAGGCCAGCATGGTGGTCACGTAGTTCATGGAGTTCTGGCCCAGGTAGACCACCCGGTCCCCGGCGTTCACACCGTTGGCGGCGAGCATCCGGGCCACGGCACGGTACTCGCGGTACAGCTCGGCGTAGGAGTAGCGGTCATTTTCGTAAATGATCGCCTCGGTGCCGGGCATGTACTTCACTTGGTGTTCGATGCCGGCCAGCGGGTTGATGTTCACGGTCTTGAGGGTGGGAGTGTTAGCGCTCATGGTCTGGGTTTCTTGGCTCATAGGTCGTCACCTCCGGCTGCAGTGCGGAAACCGCGGACGGCAATGCCGCCGTCGGCGGGAATGATGGCCCCGGTGATCACGCTGGCGTTGGCGTCCGAGGCCAGCATCACGAAAGGACCGGTGTAGTCGTCGGGTTCTACCGAGGCGTCATGCAGCGGCAGGTAAGGGTTGTCCCCGACGGTGGTTTGGCGGGCGAAGGAGTCCTCGATGGAGCGATCCTTCAAACCGATGGACTCCGGGCCGCGCAGATCCGTCTTCATCCCGCCGACGGCAACCCCGTTGACCCGCACCTTGGGAGCAAGCTCGTAGGCCAACTGGGCGACAAGACCGCGGCAGGCGAACTTCGCGGCCGTGTAGACCGGACCGCCGCCGGCGGTGTGGAAGGAGGCGTTGGACAGGGTCATGACCACGTTGCCGCGGTTCTTGACCAGCTCCGGCCAGGCCGCGTTCACGGCCAGCAGGTAGCCCTTGACGTTGATGTCGAACAACTCGTCAAAGGAATCGGAGAGTTCTTGGCCGCTCAACCGGGTCACCGAACGGTTGTAGTCCCAAATCCCGGCGTTCGGCACCAGAATGTCGAGTTTGCCGAACGTTTCAACAGTTTTGGCCACGGCCGCGGCCATGTCTTCCGGGCTGCGGACATCCCCAGTCAGCCCGAGGGCCACTGCCTGATCCCCGATGCTGGCCGCTGCTGCGGCGATCCGGTCGGCGCCGCGGCCGACGATGGCCACCTTGGCGCCTTCGGCCACGTAGCGGCGGGCCACCGCGAAGCCGATGCCGGAGCCGCCACCGGTGATGAGGGCGACCTTTCCGGCCAGCCAGCCGCCTGCCGGGGCTGAACCGGTCGCAGCCGGTGTGGACGGTGGGTTCGCTGTCACGGTGTGGGCCTTTCGGGGTGCTGTGGAACTGTTATTGCAGGTGTTTTTGCGCGCGCTCCCCCCCCCCCCGCGCTGAGACCCGAGTCAGGGCAGTCTCAGCACTGTGGTGGGAGGAGGCGTGTGAAGTTAGAAGAAGGTGGAGAGGTTCTTTGCCAGCAGCACGTTCGCATCGAAGTGGATGACGCGCTTGAAGACTTTGAACTCGCCGGCCTCGTTGCGGCGGACCGAGTCGATGCGGTGGCCGGAGTACAGGTCCACCTCGTGCATCAACCGGTTGCGGTAGACCAAGAAGTTGGTCCGGACGGTGTACTCGTTCTCCCCGGTCTTCCGGGCCAGCACGTTGGAGATCAGGTGGTTGGTGCGCGATGGCGGGTCCTCGGCCCAGGCCATGCCGGAGTCGTAGCGGCGGATGCGCCAAGCCAGCGATTCCTTGGTCTCGTCAAAGTAGGCGGCTTCGCCCGGGGAGCCGACGGCCAATGCGGCCTGGCGGCGCAACCGGTTGGTGTGCAGCGGCGCCCAGTAGGTCAGGTCCTCGTCAAAGACTTCCAGCCAGTCGGCAAAGCGCTGCTCATCCAGCAACTCGGCCTCGCGGAAGTAGAACTGTTGGATTTGGTAGCCGAGCTCAGCATCCACCAGTGTGCCTTCGTGCACATTAGCGTCGTTCTGAATAGTCATGGTTCTAGTTCACTCGTTTCCAGGGTGTCCGCTCAACAGTGCGTTCCGTGGGCTGGAACACAGTCGAATCGGTTCAGATCTTTGGGTGGCTGTAAGTTAGCGGGCCAGCTTGCGCAGGTCCACGGACGGGTCGGCAAGTTGGGCCGGGTCAACCTGTTTGCCTTTGTCGATCAGGCGCCGGGCGGCACGCACGGCGATGCCGCCGTCGACCGCTGTCGCGCCAATCAACACGTTGTCTTCGTTCAGTCGGAACGCGATGGTCGCGTCGTCGCTCTCGCGCAGCACGGTGGTGCCCTCGGCGGTCATGGAACCGACGCCTTCCACGTGCACGCCGTGCCGGTCGGACCAGAACCATGGCGCCGAATGCTTCGGCAGGTCTTGGCCCAGCAGGGTGGCGGCCACATTGGCGCCGTCGTTCATGGCGGCTTCCCAGTGTTCGGTCCGGTTGGCCAGCTCGCCGACGGCGTTGCGTTTGCGGCACACGTCCCCGATGGCGAACGCTTGGGCGTGGCTGGTGCGCTGGTGTTCGTCCACGATGATGCCGTTTTCGACCTCCAGCCCGGCTTCCTCGGCCAACGCGGTGTTCGGAATGATCCCGATACCGGCCAGCACGATATCCGCCGGCAACTGCGTGCCATCGGCCAGGTGCACCACTAGGCCGTCTTCGGCCTCGGTGATCTCGTGGGTCAGCCCGGCGTACACGTCGATGCCTTTGGTGGCGTGCATGGCGTGCAGCTTTTCGGCCAGCTCCTGACCGACGGCCGGCACCAGCGGTGGGTCCAGCGGGTCGACCAGGGCCACGGTGGCGCCCAGGCTCAGGGCCGAGGAGGCGGTTTCTGCCCCGATCAGCCCGGCACCGATGATGACCAGCCGCGAGTTCTCTGCCTCTTGGATGAGGGTGCGCAGCTCGTCGGCGTCGGCCTTAGTCCGTAGGACCTTGGCGTGTTCCCCACCGGGGATCGGCAGCGGGCGTGCCCGGCCGCCGGCGGAGAACACCACGGCCTCGGCCTGCTGGGTGCTCCCATCGGTCAGGGTCACGGTAACCGGGTCCGCTTCATCGTGGCCAAAGTCCACGTGTTCGGCGGTCCCGGTGATGACGTCCACGTCGTGTTCGGCGTGCCAGCCCTCGGCCGCGAGCGCCAATTCCTCGGCGCTCTTGGTCCCCAACAGGTAGTCCTTGCTCAGCGGTGGCCGATCGTACGGGGTGCCCTCCGGGTCGATCACGGCCAGCGCGCCGGTGTAGCCACCATCGCGCAATGCTTTCAGCGCAGTTTGGGCGGAAAGCCCACCGCCAATGAACAGGATGGAGGCCGGGTTCACGTGTGGTTGCGTCATAACTTCTCTTCAGTCCCTGATGGTGGGTGCGTGGGATCCGCTTAGGCCTGGGTGGCCGGCACGGATGGGTACAGGTGAACTTCACCGTCGACGACCTCAACCTTGTGGGTCTTGGCGTCGATGGTGGCTGGCATGCACAGGGCAGTGCCGGCCTTGAGGCAGAACTTGGCCGAGTGCACGGGGCATTCGACCTCGGTGCCTTCAATCCACCCGTCCGCCAGGGAGGCGGTCTCGTGGGTGCAGGTGTCGTTCAGCGCGTAGAAGTTGCCGTCCTCGGCGTGGAAGATCGCAATGTCGTCCTCGGCGCCGGTCTGCTCTTTGTCCACGACGATGGCGTCGCCTTCATCGATCTCGTCGACGGAGCCTACGTTGATGTACTCAGCCATGGCTTAGTTCTCTTCCTTGTCTGCAGCTGGTCGGGTTTTGGTTTCGTGCCAAGCCGGGGTGTTCATCAGTTTGGTCCACTGACGGTAGAAGCCGCGGCCGGCGGCGTCGGAGTAAAGCTCGGAGGTGGTGCCCGGGTAGGTGCCGTCCTCGTGCTCGTTGCCGATGCCCATCTGGAAGTTCAGCGAGGTGTTGTTGGTGATGAAGCCCTCGGAAATCGCCTGGATCTCCGACCAGTTCTCACCGTCGTCGGCCTCGAAAATGCCGGAGGGGCCGAAGGTGCGCAGGTTGTACAGACGCTGGGCGTTCTTGACGTCTTCTGGCATGGACTTGTCCACCAGGACCCAGGCCCAGACTTCCATCTTGTTCGGGCCCTTCGGGTGCCAGATGCGGATGGAACCGTTCACCGGCAGGTAGGAGAAGGACGGGAAGATGGTGGCGTGACCGGTGGTCATCGGCCCTTCCACGCGGTCATCGCCGAGGCGTTCACGCAGGAAGTCGTAGTCGTAGTACTCGTGCACCGTCTGGGCGTCGAAGCGGGACTTCGGATGGGTTGGGAAGCCCGCGCCGTGGCCGTGTTCGGAGGTGAACTGGCGGCCCGGGGTGGAGGCGATCTCCGGCTTCGGGCCCTTACCGGTTGGGGAGAGCACCATGAGGGCGGAGGCGTGGGACATGTTCACGTGGTACCAGTCGGTGGCGAACTGTTCGGCAGCCAGCTTCCAGTTACCGTCCAGGGTCCACTTCATGACGCCGCCGAGGACCTCGGTGCCCTCTGGGTCGCGGTCGATGAAGGCGTCCAAGTAGTACTTCATGTCGTCGCCGAGCGAGTCGGACAGGCTCATGGCGTCGGCGTCCCAGTTACCGAAGATCAGGCCCTTGTATTCCTGCACGTTCGGGACCTCGACCAGACCCCAGTCTTTCGGGTTCCAATCGTCCGGGTAGGCCTGCTGGTTCGGGATGGTCTGCAACTCGCCGTCGAGGTTGTAGGCCCAGCCGTGGTAGGTGCAGGTAAACATCTTGGTGGAGCCGGCGTCGGCGCGGCACACGCGCACACCGCGGTGGCGGCAAGAGTTCAGGTAGGCGCGAATGTTCTTCTTCTTGTCCATCGTGACGATGATGGGGTCTTCACCCATGTAGGTGGTGAAGAAGTCGCCAGGCTTCTTGAACTGGCTGCGGTGCGCCAAGAAGAGCCAGGAGCGGGCGAAGATGCGGGCCATCTCCTGCTTGTAGATCCGCTCGTCGTTGTAGATCGAACGTTCGATCAGACCGCCGTCGGCGTCAACCAGAGAGCTGACGTCCAACATCTGGGTCATCTCTTTGGGTCGAGGCAACTGACCCACCGGTGGGGTGGGAGCGCAGGTACTGGCTTCTGGAACTTGTGAAGTAGTCATGAGCGTTCTTTCCTTCAGGCTGGACAGAAAACATCCTTAGCTCTACAAGACCGTATCCAGCGTGATCTAGCCAACGCTCGTTCCGAACTATGGCACAGCCCCTCTCGTCAAGTTTCAGTCTAGGGAACTTAGGTCGGGTTGGCGAGGGAAACTTTCTCGCCATCGTTTCACTAGGCGGCACGGGCCATTGGTGACGGACATCACGATGCCCAATGATCGGAGTCATCGCTTTTGAGAAATTCAACTATCCATTAGGTAAAGCAATCCCCCCTCCACCACTTGGATTGACTTTGCGTTGTCAAAATCAACGTGCTCGTCCCTTTTCGATGATCACCGCCCTATGAGGAGAACCATGTCCGTGACCACTGATCACACGCCGCAAAATCCTGCGGCATCGGCCGATCCCGATGCGCCACAGACGCCGGAGCAGAAGAAACTCCAGCGCCGCGCGCTCGTCTCGTCCTTCCTCGGCTCCACCGTCGAGTACTACGACTTCCTGCTCTACGGCGCAGCAGCCGGCCTCGTCTTCCCCATCCTGTTCTTCCCGGAGACCATGGATCCGACCCTGGCCAGCGTCCTGTCCTTCGTGATCCTGCTGGCCGGCTACATCTCCCGCCCCATCGGCGGTATTCTCTTCGGCCACTTCGGTGACAAGTTCGGCCGCAAGAACATGCTGTTCATCACCCTGATGATGATGGGTATCGTCTCCGTCATGATCGGTCTGATGCCGACCTACGACGCGATCGGCGTCTCCGCACCGATCACCTTGGTCACCCTGCGCGTGATCCAGGGTCTGGCGGTCGGTGGTGAATGGGCCGGCGCCACCTTGATGGCTGCCGAGCACGTAAAAGAAAAGAACCGTGGCTTCGCCGCCTCCATCGCAGTCACCGGCGGTCCAACCGGTTCAGTGTTGGCAACCTTGGTCTTGGGTCTGTTTGCCGGTCTGCCGGATGATCAGTTCCTGTCCTGGGGTTGGCGTATTCCATTCCTGCTCTCTGCCGCTCTGGTCGTCATCGGCCTGTACCTGCGCTACCGCGTGACCGAGTCCCCAGACTTTGTGAAGGCCCAGGCCGCCGGTGAAGTCAAGACCGGTGTCCCAATCCTGCGCGTATTGACCAAGTACCCGAAGGACACCCTGTTCGGTATCCTCGCCGGCGCCGGCCCACTGTTCATGCAGGCCCTGCTGGCCGTCTGGGCGGTACCGTACGTGGCCGCATCCGGTGCCGTCACCCGTCAAGAAGCCCTGATGATGCTGACCGCATCCTCCGTGGTCCACATCTTCGCCATCCCGTTCTTCGCCGCCCTGTCCGACCGCTTCGGCCGTCGCCCAGTGATGCTGGCCGGTGCGGTCATCTCCATCGCGCTGATCTTCCCAATGTTCATGCTGCTGAACTCCGGGTCGTTCTGGCTGATCGCCGCCGCGTTCATGGTCGGTAACCCGATCATCCAGGCCTCCATGTACGGCCCGATCGGCGCGTTCTTGGCAGAGAAGTTCGAAGTTGAAGACCGCTACACCGGTGTCTCCCTCACCTTCCAGATGGGTTCGGTCCTCGGCGCCGGTACCGCCCCGCTGATGGCCACCTACCTGATGGGTATGGAAAACGGTCTGGGTACCACCAACATCGCCTGGTACTTCATCTTCCTGATCATCGTCGCCGCCGCGGCCGTCTTCTTCTCCAAGGAGACCCGCAAGATGCACCACACCGTCTAAAGTCTGGTCTCTAGACCCCCACTACTCGACACATCTTGTTTGGGGCGTCCATCCGCACAGCGCGGTGGGCGCCCCACTTGTGTGTCGGTGTCTGTGTGCCGAGCGGCGGAACACAAAGATCGTTCTTCTCAGCCCAAGCGATAGCGTGAAGACAGCGAACCCTGTTCACCTAAGCCAGTACGATCGAGAAGAAGGATGACTTGTGGCCATTCCCGCAAACCTTGAAGAATTCCAGAACACGTGGCGCAAGTTCGAGGAGCGCCGCGGTTTTGATGACATCGCCGCCACCTTGGGCATGACCCCGGCCGCCGCCGATGGCGAATCCCTGACCATGACGATGGCGCTGACCGACCCGATCGCCCAGGCCAACGGCATGTACTCCGCCGCCGCACTCTTTGGTGCCGCGGACATCGTCGGCACCTTCACCGCCATGACCGCCTACGCCGAAGCCGGACAGTTCCCACTGGCTGTGCAGTCCAACATCAACCTGATCTCCAACTCCAAGACCGAGACCGTTTCCGCCACCGCCAAGATCTTGCGCGCCGGACGCTCCCTGGTCGTCACCGAGGTCCAGGTGCATGACGAGGCCGGCAAGCTGCTGACCAACACCACCTTCACCTATATGCTCTCTGAGAAGAAACTGGGCAACAAGTAAGCCCCACGCTCTCCGAAGGAGCCCTTAAACCAAGACTGGCCGCCACAATGACGTGGCGGCCAGTCTTTTTTGCGCACATTTGCTCACATGGTGCCGAGCGAGCTCGAAACCGGACAGGTTAGAACGTCACGACGATCTTGCCGATCAGATCCCCGTCCAGCATCTGCTGGAAGCCTTCGTGGATCTTCTCCAGCGGGATCTCCCGGTGCACGCGCGGCACCAGCTTGTTGTCTTCGACGAACCGGGCCATTGCCTGCGACTCAGCCAGCGTGGAGCCGGTGGAACCGATCACCTGCAGCTGCTGGTAGAACACGCGGTTCAACTCGGCTGAAACATCCCCGCCGGTGGTGGCGCCGGCAATAATGACCGCGCCGCCCGGGCGGAGGCAACGCAGCGAGTGCGCCCATGTCGCCGAACCCACCGTTTCCAGTACGGCGTCGACCCGCTCCGGGAGTCGGGCGCCGGAATCGAAGACGTGGTGCGCGCCCAGTTCCTTGGCGTAGGCAATCTTGGTCTCGGCATCTTCGGCACCGAATCTGGTGGTGGTGTACACCCGCAGACCGGCCGCCGCGGCCAACGCGATCAGCGCTGAAGCCACTCCGCCGGATGCACCCTGTACGAGGATCCGGTCCCCGGCTTTGAGCTGGCCGCGGCCAAAGAGCATCCGGAACGCGGTCCCCCACGCCACCGGCAGGCAGGCCGCCTCGGCGAAGGACAGGTGCTTGGGCTTGTCGATCAGGTTCCGAGCCGGCATCACCATGTACTCGGCGAAGCCACCGTCGTGGGCCTCCGAAAACAGTCGGCGGGCCGGGTCCAAGGTCTCATCGCCGGCACCGGCGTCAGGATCCGCGATGATCGGGTGGCCGATCACCTCCCGGCCGTCTTCAGTCACCCCGGCCACATCACAGCCCAAAGTGATGGGGATGTTCTTCGGGTCATGGCCGACTCCGCGCAGGGTCCATAAATCGTGTTGGTTCAGGCTGGCGGCCTTGACCTGCACGCGCACCCAGCCCTCGGCCGGCTCCGGCACCGGAACCTCGGTCACTTCTAAGCAGGACAGCGGGTCATCGTAGTTCTGGGTGACCGCCCGGGCAGCCTTCATCACCGCGGCGGTGGCGGCATCCTTCTCTGAGGTTTTTTCTGTCACGTACATCAACTCCTAGGAGTAACTCTCTCACGAGGGGCAGGCCCGTTTAAGTCTGCCCACCGGTTTTGTTCCGGCCCATGGCACACGAAGGGCACAATACGCGCGGGCCTCCCTAGGCTAAGCATTGAAGAAGTTTGCCCCCAACCCTTCATGAAGGAGTTCCATGAGCACCGTACAGATTCCCGAGTACAAGACCGATGACTTTTTTGGTTTGGAAGACAAGTGGTTGGAGACCGCCGAGGGCGAACTGACCCACTACCACGAACTCGGCGAAGGCATCCCAATCCTGTTTCTGCACGGCTCGGGCACCGGCGTGACCGCCGCCGCCAACTGGTGGTTGAACCTGCCCGAGCTGGCCAAGGTTGGCCGCTGCATCGCCATTGACTCCATTGGCTACGGCCAGACCGTGGTCGCCGATGGCACCGAGTACGGCATCAAGGAATGGGTCCGCCACGCGGTCCGCGTCCTGGACGCCCTCGGCATCGAAAAAACCTGGATCGTCGGTAACTCCCTCGGTGGCTGGCTGGCCTTCCAGTTCGCACTCGACTTCCCGGAGCGGCTGGCCGGCATCGTTTCCATGGGCACCGGCGGCGCCAAGATGACCGGCGCGCTGGCCGGGCACTCCAAGCCGGACCTGTCCCCGGCCGGGATCCGCAAGACGCTGGAACTGTTCGTGGTGGACAAGTCGCTGGTCACCGACGAGCTGGTCGAGCTGCGTTACCAGTCCGCGCTGAATGACACCGCCTCGGACCGCCTCAAAGAAGTTGTGGCCGCCCGCGACCGCGACCGTCACGAACTGCCGCTGGACTTTGACCGCCTCGCCAAACTGGACATCCCCGTGCTGCTGATCCACGGTGTCCAAGACGTGGTCATCCCGGTCTCCCGCACCTGGGATCTACTCAACGTCATCCCGAACGCGGACGCGCACATCTTCTCCCAGTGCGGCCACTGGTCCCAGGTGGAACGCGCCGAAGAGTTCAACCAGGTCATCACCGACTACCTGCGCTTCCACGCCTAAACCAACCGATGCCCCAAGTTGCGCGGCTGCGGTGTTTCATTGCTTGGCACACCCAGCTGCGCACCCGGGCCAACCCGGCGTCTAATGGTTCTAACGCCGCAACACCCCTCCCACTTTTGAACTGCTCAACACTTTGAAGGAGCGACTCCCATGATTCAGGCACTGGTCTGCATGTCCCACTCGCCACTGTTGGAATACACCAACCCGCCGGCCGAGGTAAAAGCCGCCGTTGAGGAATCCTTTGAACAGGTCCGCAAATTCGTGCACGACTTCAACCCGGATCTAGTCATCAACTTTGGCCCGGACCACTACAACGGCTTCTTCCAAGACCTCATGCCACCCTTCTGCGTGGCCTACAACGCGCACGGCACCGGCGACTACGACTCCTTTGACGGTGTGTTGAACGTGCCGACCGAGATCGCCGAAAACCTCGCCGCCTTCCTGGTGGAGCAGGACCTAGATGTGGCCATCAGCCGCAAAATGGAAGTCGACCACGGCGCCGTGCAGCCGATGGAGATCATCTACGACGGGGCTCCGGACGCCAAGCCGATGATCCCGATCTTCATCAACTCCGTCTCCCGCCCATTCACCAAGATGGCCCGCGTGCGCAAACTCGGTGCCGCCGTCGGCGAATACTTCCGCAACTCGGACAAGAAAGTCCTGTTCATCGGTTCCGGCGGCCTGTCCCACGACCCACCGGTGCCACGCTTCCACGAGGCCACCGAGGAACAGAAGCAGTTCCTCGTCGAGGGCCGCAACCCGACCCCGGAGGCCCGCGCCGCCCGCCAGGAACGCACCATCAACACCGCCATCGCCTTCGCCAAAGGTGAAGCGGACATCATGGAGCTGAACCCGAAATGGGACCAGGAATTCATGCGCGTGTGCCGCGAGGGCAACGTTGAGGAGTTCGACAAGTACCACGCCGATGACATGGACGCCGCCGCCGGGCACTCCTCACACGAGGTCCGCACCTGGGTTGCCGCCTACTCCGCCCTGCGCGCCTGCGGCGAGTACACCGTCACCTACGAGTTCTACAAGCCGATCAAGGAATACATTGCCGGCTTCGGTGTCACCACCGCGGTGCTGGACTAACCCGGAAGCTAAGGAGCACACCAATGACACTGGGACCTAACGACGCCGCCGCAGACTGGGCTTCCGACAACGTCGCCGAAGCCGTCAAGCACGAAGAGCTGGCAGCTTTGGCCGAGGAAATCCTCACCGCCTACCGCACCGGCGAACCTATCGAACCGCTGCGGGACCGGGTGGCCGACTTCGGTTTGGCCGAGGCGTACTACGTCCAGACCGAGCAGCTCAAGCACTTCTTGGCCGCCGGGGAAACCCTGGCCGGACACAAGGTGGGCCTGACCTCGCTGGCCATGCAGCAGCAACTGGGGGTGGACGAACCGGACTTCGGGTTCTTCCTGAAAACCATGGTCCACTACGACGGCGCCACTTTGCCGGCCGATGATTTCATCTCCCCGAAGGTGGAACCAGAGTTCGGTTTCGTGCTCACCGAGGACCTCGAAGGCCCGGGCGTGACCGTGGAGCAGGCTAAGGCCGCCATCGGCAAGATCTACCCGGCCATTGAGATCATCGACTCCCGTATCCGGGACTGGGACATCAAGCTGGTGGACACCGTGGCGGATAACGCCTCCTGCGGCGCCATCGCCGTCTCCAAGACCCCGCTGAACGTCACGGTGGATGAGCTCTCCGAGGTCCAATGCACCCTGCGGATCAACGGCGAGGCCAAGGTCTCCGGCACCGGTGCCGCGGTCATGGGGGACCCGATCGCTCCGCTGGCCTGGCTCGCCAACACCCTCGGCGCCCAAGGTGTGTCCTTGAAGGCCGGCCAGCTGATCCTGCCGGGCTCCTTCACCAAGGCCCTGCCCGTGGTATCCGGTGAAGAAGCCACCGCCGACTTCGGCGAGCTCGGCAGCCTCACCATCGCCTTCAGCTAAAGATTTATATTCAAGGAAAGAAACGACCAATGGCTAAAAAACTCACTGCCGCCATCGTGGGCCCGGGAAACATCGGCACCGACCTGATGTTCAAGCTCATGCGGCGCGCCAAGAACGTTGAACTGAAATACATGGTGGGCGTGGACCCGTCCTCGGACGGGCTGGCCCGGGCCGAGAAGCTCGGCTTCACCGCCTCCGCCGAGGGCGTGGACTGGCTGGTGGCCCAGGACGAGCTGCCGGACATCGTGTTCGAATGCACCTCCGCCAAGGCCCACTTGGCGAACGCCCCGAAGTACGAGGCCGCCGGCATCCACGCCATCGACCTGACCCCGGCCGCCGTCGGACCCTACATGTCCCCGGCCGTGAACCTGGATGAGCTGTGCAACGTCATGAACGTCAACATGATCACCTGCGCCGGCCAGGCCACCGTCCCGCTGGTCGCCGCCGTCTCCTCCGTCGTCCCGGTGGAATACGCCGAGATCGTCGCCTCCATCGCCTCCAAGTCCGCCGGCCCGGGCACCCGCGCCAACGTGGACGAGTTCACCGAGACCACCGCGCACGCGCTGGAGAAACTCGGTGGCGCCAAGAAGGGCAAGGCGATCATCATCATCAACCCGGTGGAACCACCGATGATCATGCGCAACACCGTGTACGCGATGATCCCGGCCGAGGCCGCCGCCGAGGGCGAGCTGCAGGACAAGATCCGTCAGGCCCTGATGGACACCGTGGCCGAGCTGCAGGAATACGTGCCCGGCTACGAGCTGCGCGTGGAACCACAGTTCGAAGAGGCCCGCGAGGACTGGGGCGGCTTTGGCCGCGTCGGCATCTGGGTGCAGGTCAAGGGCGCGGCAGACTACCTGCCCGAATACGCCGGCAACCTAGACATCATCACCGCGGCCGCCACCCGCACCGCGGACGCCCTCGCAGAACTCATGGACGAAAAAGTCGCACAGAAAGTAGGTCAGGCATGAGCCCGGTCATGGATCCAGCCTTCGACATCCGCATCACCGACACCACCCTGCGCGACGGCTCCCACGCCATGAGCCACAAGTTCACGGTGCAGAACGTCCGGGACATCGTCCGGGCGCTGGATGACGCCCGCATGGAGGTCATCGAGGTCACCCACGGGGACGGCCTCGGCGGTTCCTCCTTCAACTACGGCTTCTCCCTGGTGCCGGAACTGGAGCTGATCAAGGCCGCCGTCGACGAGGCCACCCAGGCCAAGATCGCCGTGCTGCTGCTGCCCGGTCTGGGCACCATCCGGGACCTGGACCAGGCGTTCGACGCCGGCGCCAAGGTGGCTCGCATCGCCACCCACTCCACGGAAGCGGACATCTCCATCCAGCACTTCCAGCACGCCCGCAAGCTGGGCATGGAAACCGTCGGCTTCCTGATGCTCTCGCACCGCACCAGCCCGGAAGAGCTGGCCAAGCAGGCCCGTATTATGGCCGATGCCGGCTGCGAATGCGTCTACGTGGTGGACTCGGCCGGCGCGCTGATCCTCGATGACGTCTCTGACCGCGTCTCCGCGCTGGTCGCCGAGCTGGGCGACGACGCCCAGGTGGGCTTTCACGGCCACCAGAACCTGGCCTTCGGCGTCGCGAACTCGGTGTACGCCGTGCGCGCCGGTGCCAAGCAGATCGACGGCACCCTGCTCGCCCTCGGCGCCGGGGCCGGCAACGCCCCGACCGAGGTGTTGGCCGCCGCCTTCGACAAGCTGGGCATCAAGACCGGTGTGGACATCCAGGCGCTGATGTCCGCCGCCGAGGATGCCGTGAAACCGATCATCACCCGCATGCCGATCATGGACCGCGCGTCCATCATGCAAGGCTACGCCGGGGTCTACTCCTCCTTCCTGATCCATGCCGAGCGTGCCGCCGCCCGCTACGGGGTGCCCGCCTGGAAGATCCTCGAGGAGGTCGGCAAGGCCGGCTACGTGGGCGGTCAGGAAGACATGATCGTCGACGTCGCCGTCCAACTGGCCGGCCAGAAGTAGGCCGCCAACCCAGATTTGCGGTGGGTCCAACGGTGCCGGACGGGCCCACCCAAACACCAAGGGGAGCGCTACCGAACAGATTCGGTGGCGCTCCCCTTGCTGTTTTCTGGTTAAAGTCTGGCGCGGAATCGTTCGTGGATGCGCTGCGCTTCCGCATGGCGTTCTGGCGGCGCTGAGTAGAGTTTCATGCTGCTCTGGAGCCATTGATCCAACATGTTTTCGCGCTGGCTCGGACTCATCGCCGCATACTTTTCGGGTAATGCTGGGTCGAAGCTGACGGGGATGAGATCACCGGGAGTGAAATTGCGTTTCCAGGGTACTTGGTAGATGCCCTCGAACTCACGAAGCTGCTCGTCAATGACACGAAGCCGAGCTTCAACAGAGTGCAGTTTGGTGTGCGCGACATACGTGTACTGCACGATCCCGATGCCGACAACGGTAGTACTGGGGCTGGAAGCGTCTTAGTCAGTGGGGGTCAGCACCAATGCGATGATGCCAGCTCCAAACAGCATGAGCAGGAAGCCTATTAACTTCAAAGACTTCTTCATACTCTCATCCTAGGGCTTGTCCAGTTTTTGTGTAGGTCAACCGTTGTTACGGTTGGGTGGCCTGAAGCTTAGGCGTCGGTGGCCGGTTGGTTCGGGTACAGGCGGACCTCGTCGTCGACGACCTCCACCTTGTGGGTCTTCGCGTCGATGGTGGCCGGCATGCACAGCGCGGTGCCGTTCTTCAGGCAGAACTTGGCGGAGTGGACCGGGCATTCCACCTCGGTGCCTTCAATCCAGCCGTCGGCCAGCGAGGCGTCCTCGTGGGTGCAGGTGTCATTCAGGGCGTAGAAATTACCGTCCTCGGCGTGGAAAACCGCGATGTCGTCTTCGGTACCGGCGTCGTCCGAGTCCACGACGATGGCATCGCCCTCGTCAATCTCGTCCACGGAACCTACGGTGATGTATTCGGCCATGTCATCCTCCTTGAAGCGGCGTTTCTGGGCGCGCTGCCGCCAGCGGCCAGTCCGTTCCATTCTACGGTTTTAACCGACACAAACTACCCGCGGGGAGCAAAGATAGGGGAAAATGAAAGTAGCGGGTTGTACGGTACCGGAGGGGGATCCCGTTCAACCCGCCCTAAATTTATGACAGCGAATCGCGCCCGACGGCGCCGCCACCGCCTGACGGAAGACCCGTGTGGGAGGTTAGAGACATCATGGTCAACTCGATAAAGCCGGTGCTGCTCATTAACCCGAACACCAACACGGCCACCACGGACCTGATGGTGCAGACCTTCGCCGCAGCATTGGGCCAGGCCGATCCGGCGCTGGCCGGTTTCCCTGTTGTCGGCATCACCGCCTCCAGTGGCCCGGCGATGATCACGAATGAGGACGAACTGGCTGCCGCCGCGGCAGCAACCGTGTCCGCCTACCGCAGCTGGCATGAAGACCATGGGCTGCCGGCCGCCATCGTGGTGGCCGCGTTCGGAGACCCGGGCTTAGATGTGCTCTCCCGCCAACCAGTTCCGGTGCTGGGCATCGGCTCCCACACCGTGTTAGAGGTGGCCCGGCGGGTGCGTGCGGGCGGACACCGCTTCGGCATCGCCACCACCACGCCCGGGCTGCGGCAGAGCTTGGAATACCTGTGTTCTCGAGAGCTGGATGTGCTGGCCGGGATCGAATTCACCGGCACCGCACCCACCGTTTTGGCCGCCAGCCCGCAGGATCAGGACGATGAGCTGGCCGAGGCCGTGTCCCGGCTGGTCGCCGCCGGCGCCACCGAGGTCATCATCGGCGGCGGCCCGCTCACCGGCAGCGCCGCCCGGTTAGTCGATGTGGTGCCGACGCAGGAGCGATTCGTCACCCGCGCCGGCACCAGGGTGGACATCATTGTTCCGTTACAGGAAGTTGCCCGGTCGCTAGCGCCACTGCTGACTCCCTGATTTCTTGGTCCTCGGACACCGAAGGCATGGTGAACTGGCTGCGCTGCAGCTGGTAGTAGGCACCGCGTGCCGCCATCAGCTCCGAGTGGGAACCCTGCTCCACAATCTGGCCCTTCTCCAGCACCAAGATCACGTCCGCGTCCTGAATGGTGGACAGCCGGTGGGCGATCACAAAGCTGGTACGACCCGAACGTAGCGCCGCCATCGCCTGCTGCACCAGCATCTCAGTGCGGGTGTCCACCGCGGAGGTAGCCTCGTCCAAGATCAGCACGGTGGGCCGGGAGAGGAAGGCCCGGGCGATGGTGATCAGCTGGCGTTCACCGGCGGAAATCGCGCCGGAGTCCACGTCCACCTCGGTGTCATAGCCCTCCGGCAGCGTCTGAACAAAGCGGTCCACGTAGCAAGCCCGCGCCGCCTCGTAGACCTCCTCATCGGTGGCATCCAGCCGGCCATAGCGGATGTTCTCCATGATGGTGCCCTTGAACAACACCGCGTCCTGGAGCACCATGCCGAAGTTGCGACGCAGCTGCTCCCGGCTGACCGAGGTGATGTCTACCCCGTCCAGCAGGATCCGCCCGGCATCCAACTCGTAGAACCGCATCAGCAGGTTCACCAGGGTGGTCTTGCCGGCGCCGGTCGGACCCACGATGGCGACCGTCTGGCCCGGATGTGCCACCAGATTCAAATCCTGAATCAGCGGGGTATCGGCGCTGTAGGAGAAGGAAACATCCTCAAACACCACTTCGCCCCCGGCATCGTGCTCACTTGCCTCTTGCTCAGCTGCAGCCTGCTCTGCGCGTTCCGGCTGCGTTGGCTCGGCGGCCGCGTCCTCTTCCTCCTCGGCGTCGAGGAAGCTGAACACGCGTTCGGCGGAGGCGACACCGGACTGGACCATGTTGGCCATGCCGGCCAGCTGACCGAGCGGCTGATTGAACTCGCGCGAGTACTGGATGAAGGCGGTGACTTGGCCGAGGCTGAGCGTGCCGGCGGTGACCTGCAGGGCGCCCACCACGGCGATGGCCACGTAAGAGATCAGGTTCACGGCCTGCATGAGCGGCATGATCATCCCGGAGAGGAACTGGGCCCGGAAGGACGCGTCATATAGCTCCGTGTTGCGGTTGGCGAAACGCTGCTCCATGCTCGCGGCCTGCCCGAACAGCCGGACCAGGCTGTGGCCGGTGAACGCTTCCTCAATGTGCCCGTTCAGGGAGCCGGTGGCCGCCCACTGTTGGGTGAAGCGGCGCTGCGAGCGCGGCCCAATGATCCCGACAACGAAGCCGGACAGCGGCACCGCGACCAGCGCGATCAATGCCAATTGCCAGGACAGGGCGAACATGATGATGGCGATGCCCAGCACCTGCAGCACCGAGTTCACCAGCGAGGCGAAGCCCTGCTGCAGGGCCTGCTGCACATTGTCCACATCGTTGGTGGTGCGGGAGAGCAGGTCGCCGCGCTGGTTCTTGTCGAAGTAGGCCAGCGGTATGCGGTGCACCTTGTCTTCGATCCGGCCGCGCAGCTTGTAGATGATGCGCATGACCCCGTCGTTGAGCAGGAAGCCGGACCACCACTGGGAGATCTGGGCGACCAAGTACATCAGCAGCACGGTAAGGATCAGCCGGGTGAGTTCCGCATAGTCCATGGCTCCGGTGCGTTGACCGTCAAAGATCACGTCGATGGAGGCGCCCAACAGCAGCGGCGCCCACACGTTGAGCACCACCGTGACGATGCCGAGGGCAATGGCCACGATGAGGATCCGTTTCTCGGTCCCCAGCAGCGCCGCGAGGCGTTTGAGCGACCCCCAGAAGTCTTTGGCCTTGGCAGTCTTAACTTTCTGCTGGCGGCCTTTCTTCTCGTCCTTCTCGCTCTGCTGCGGTGGGTTCGTGTTCTGCTCGCTCAGTTCTTGTTCGCTCACTGGGCACCCCCTTCTGGGGTCTGGTCGTTGCTGGTGGTTTCACAGAGCGCGAGCGCTTCTTGACCACCTTGAGATTCGACAATCTCCCGGTAGGTGGGGCTGCCGTCTAAGAGCTCATCGTGGGTGCCGCGGGCCACGATCTTGCCGGCCTCCAACACCAGGATCTGATCGGCGTCCCGGATGCTGGCCACGCGTTGAGCCACCAGCAGCACCGTCGCGCCGTCCAGCTCGTCCGTCAGCGCGGCGCGGAGCCGGGCCTCGGTCGCGACATCGAGGGCGGAAAACGCGTCATCGAAAAAGTAGATCGGTTTACGTTTGACCAACGCCCGGGCGATACACAGGCGCTGACGCTGTCCGCCGGAAACATCCGTGCCGCCTTGGGCGATGGTCGATTCCAGTCCGTGGACCTGCGGCAGCTGGTTGGCTTCCGCGGCGGAGAGCTCCGCAGCGAAGGCCTCCCCGCCGCCGTGACCGGCCGCTCCGGTGACCTGAACCTCAATGGCATCCGGGTCCGCAGTGGACCGGTTACGCGCAAACTCTTCGGCCTGGGCGATGCGCAGCACATCCCACAGCCGGTCCTCGTCGGCATCGGGATCCGCGAAGCGCAGGTTGGAGGCGATTGTGCCGGAGAACAGGTACGGCTTCTGGGGTACCACGTTGATCCGCTCCACCAGCTCGGTCCCGAGCGGGTTGACCCCGGCCCGGTCCAGCGCACCGTAGCGGATGCTGCCTGCAGAAGGCTCAGCTAATCCGGCGAGCACGTCTAACAGGGTGGTCTTGCCGGATCCGGTGCCGCCGATGATCGCGGTCGTCTTACCGGCCGGGGCGGTGAAAGTGAGGTTTTCCAGCACCGGCACGTCTGCGCCGGGATAGTTGAAGCTCAGGTTCTCACAGACCAGATCCAGCCCCTTGGCCTGCGCCTCCTGCGCCACGTCGTCGGCCGAGGACTTCTGGGTTGCCAGGGCGGCCACTGCCTCGGGTGCCACCTGAGTCGGTGCGTTCAGCAGCTCACCGATGCGGTCCGCCGAGACGAGCGCGCGCGGGAGCATCATCATCATGAACGTGCCCATCATGACGGCCGTCAGGATCTGCAGCAGGTACTGCAGGAAGGCCGTCAGGGAGCCGACCTCGATGATGCCGGCGTCCACGCGGAAGGCGCCAAAGTAGAGGACGGCGGCGGTCGCCACGTGCAAGATCAGCGTGATAACCGGGCCCAGCAGGATGAAGATCCGGCCGATGGAGACCGAGATGTCCGTGATCTTGTGGTTGGCTTCGGCGAAGCGCTCCTCTTCGTGCGCCTCCCGGGCGAAAGCCCGAACCACGCGGATGCCCACGAGCTGTTCGCGCAGCACCTGGTTGATCCCGTCCAAGTTCTTCTGCATGACGGTGAACTTGGGGATCAGGCGGGTCATCATGATGGACACCAAGATCAGCAGCACCGGCACCGAGACCCAGACCAGCCAGGACAGGCCGATGTCTTGCTGGATGGCCATGACAATCCCGCCGATGGCCATCAGCGGGACCATGACCATGAAGTTCAGGAACATCAGGACGGTCATCTGGATTTGCTGCACGTCATTGGTGCCGCGCGTGATTAGGGTGGGTGCGCCGAAGTTCTTGATCTGCTGGTTCGAGAACGCGCTCACCGTGGTGTAGACCCGGCTGCGCAGATCCCGGCCGACCCCCATCGCCGTCTTCGCCCCAAAATAGATGGCCACAATCGCGGCGTCGGCTTGGACTAGGGCCATCAGCAGCATGCCGCCGCCTAGACGCCAGATCAGCTCAATGTCACCTTTGGCGATGCCGTCATCGATGATGCGGGCATTCAGTGCGGGTAACAGCAGCTGCAAAAAGATAGACGCCAGCTGCAGTAAGACCAACAGAAGAATGAACTTTCCGTAGGGCTTGAGCTGCGTTTTGAGGATCTTCAAAAGCATAGCTACCAGTGTATGCCTAGGATAGAACCGTGCACCCATTGGACTTTCCTTTCAGATCAGCCCAAAACAAGAACCGAACGCTGCGCCACTTCCGCGCCGTCCTCTTCGATATGGACGGTGTGGTGACGGACACCGCAACCGTGCATGCGGCCGCCTGGAAACAACTTTTCGACCACGCGTTGGCCGAATTGGCGCCGGAACAACCCGAATTTGATGCCAAGCAGGACTACCTGCTGTACGTGGACGGTCGCCCGCGCGAGGCCGGCGTGCGCAACTTCTTCGCCGCCCGCGGCCTCGTGCTGCCCGAAGGCTCGGACGCCGACCCCATCGGCGCGATGACCGTGCACGGGCTGGCCGCCCAGAAACAGATGTACTTTGAGCAGGCGCTCTCCCAGCAGGGCGTGGACCTGATCGACTCGACCATCGATTTGGTCCGGCAGCTGCGCGCCGAATACGTGCCGTTGGCGCTGGTGACCTCCTCCCGGAACGGGCAGCAAGTGCTCACCGCCGGTGGGATTGCCGATCTGTTCGACGTGGTGGTGGACGGCACCACCGCGCTGCACCTGCACCTGGCCGGCAAACCTGACCCGGCCATGTTCCTGGAGGCCTCCCGGCAGTTGGGTATCGACCCGGCCGACTCCGTCGTCATTGAGGACGCGGCGTCCGGTGTGCAGGCCGGCCACGACGGTGGCTACGGTTGGGTGGTCGGGCTGGACCGCGAAGGCGACTCTGCTCAGCTGCTGAAAGATTCCGGCGCGGACGTCATCGTCAACGACATCGCCGAGCTGAACCTCATCAACCGCACCACCCGCCCCTTCGACCCGGAATGGGTGCTGCGCTACGACGACTACGACCCGAAGACCGAGGGCACCCGGGAAGCCCTGTGCACCCTCGCAAACGGCTACTGGGGCACCCGCGGCTCCATCCCGGGCACCACCGCGAACCTGGTGAACTACCCGGGCACCTATGTGGGCGGGCTGTTCAACCGACTGACCTCCGCGGTGGAAGGCCGCGACGTCGAAGTCGAGCACATGGTCAACCTCCCGGACTGGACGTATCTGACCTTCACCCCCACCGGCGGGCTGCCCCTGCTACCGGACAATGTGCCGCTGACCAGCTACCGCCAAGAGCTGGATATGCGCCGGGGCCTGCTGCACCGAGCGATGGAGTTTGAGGACTCTCTCGGGCGCAAGACACGGGTTGAGACCCGGCAGATCCAGTGCTTAGCCGGGCAGCATTTAGCCAGCATCGAGTATTCGGTGACTGCGCTGAACTGGTCCGGAACCGCGAACGTGGTCAGCAAGATCAACGGGCACGTCTCCAACCGGAATGTGGCGGCGGACCGGTCGTTAGCCGGGGAACACCTTGACCCGGTGCAGACCCAAGAGCTGGATGGGGAGACCGTCCTGCTAGAAACCATCACCAAGACCTCCAAGGTCCGGGTTGCCGTGGCAGCCCGAACCCGCTTCATGGAGCCGGGCAACGCACCGGAACCGGTGCGCACTCCCCTGCCCGGTGACCCGATGGTGGCCGGCCACAGCTTTGAGATCACCCTGGATGAAGGCAAACCGGTGGTGCTGGAGAAAACCGTTGCCGTGGCCACCAGCATGGACCAGGCCATCCACAACCCGGCCGACGACGCCGGCAACCGGGTGCTGCGGGCCAACAACTTCCGCAACCTGCTGACCTACCACGAGGAAATGTGGACGGTCCTGTGGAGCCGCTTCGCCGTGGTGATGGCCCGGGACCCGAAAATCCACAGCCGCGAACAACTGGCTCTGAACCTGCACACCTTCCACGTGCTGCAGACCGTCTACGCCGCAGAAAAGGGCCTAGACATTGGTGTGCCGGCCCGGGGGCTGCACGGTGAGGGCTACCGTGGGCACCTGTTCTGGGATGAGATGTACATCTACCCGATGCTGACCCTGCGTCGGCCCGAGTACACTCGTGACCTGCTCAAGTACCGGTACCGTCGGTTGGCCGCGGCCCGCAACGCGGCGCTGCAGGCCGGTTACCGCGGGGCGATGTTCCCGTGGCAGTCCGGTTCCTCCGGCCGGGAAGAAACACCCACCGAGCTGTTCAACCCGATCAACCAGCAGTGGATGCCGGATAACTCGCACCGTCAGCGCCACGTGTCCTTGGCGGTTGCGTACTCGGTGCTGCGCTACTTCGAGGCCACCGATGACGTCACCTTCATGACCGACTACGGCGCGGAGATGCTGGTGGAAGTCTGCCGCTTCTTCGTCTCGCTGTGCCAGTGGCATCCGGAATCGGGACGCTACGAGATCCACGGAGTGATGGGCCCGGATGAATACCACGACGGCTACCCTGACACCCCCGGCTCCGGGCTTCGGAACAACGCCTACACCAACGTGCTGTGCTCCTGGGTCTTGCAGAAGACTCTAGAAGTCTTGGAACGGCTGGACGGGTTGGATGACCCCATCGCCCAGTGGCTAGACATCTTCGAGGAAGAAACCGCGCTCTGGCGGAACATCTCCACCCGCTTGAAGGTACCGTTCATGAACGTGTGCCCGGAGGAAGAAAGCTCCGAGCACTGCAAGATCATCGCCCAGTTTGACGGGTACGAGGACCTGCTGGAACTGGATTGGGACCACTACCGCCGGGTCTACGGCAACATCGGCCGGCTGGACCTGATCCTGCAGTCTGAAGGGGATGCCACCAACCGGTACAAGCTCTCCAAACAGGCTGACGTGCTGATGCTGTTCTACCTGTTCTCCCGTGAGGAACTCCTGCAGATCTTGGGTCGACTCGAATACACGCTGACCAGAGAGCAGTTCCTGACCACCGTGGACTACTATCTGGCGCGGACCTCCCACGGGTCCACGCTGTCCCGGCTGGTACACGGCTGGGTGGCCGCACGCGTCGATCGTGAAGCGTCCTGGGAGCTGTTCAAGGAGGCGTTGGAGGCGGACCTGTCCGACACCCAAGGCGGGACCACCCGTGAGGGAGTCCACTTGGGCGCGATGGCGGGCACCGTCGACATGATGATCCGCTGTTTCGCCGGCGTGGAAACCCGCTCCGATGCGCTCTGGCTGCACCCGCAGCTGCCCAACGAGCTACCCGGAGTGTTCTTCCAGTTGCGGTACCGCGACCAGCCCATCACCGTCCGGATTGACCACGAACAAGTCAGTTTGACCCTGCTGCCCGGCTCCGCGCGTCCCATCACGGTTAAGATGGAAGGCATCACCAAGGAGCTTGCTCCCGGTGAGAGTTGGTCGGTGCCGCTGCCCGGCTAACGGCACTCGCGCACATCTGATGAGGAAAGTCCGGCTATGAACACCCCGAACAACACCGAAGTCACGCTCCGTTTCCTAGCCGCTCCGACCGACGCCGGTTTTAGCGGTTCGGTTGACGCCGGCACCGTCTTGGAGTGGGTGGACAAGGCCGCCTACGCTGCCGCCGTCGGTTGGGCCAAAACCTACTGCGTGACCGCGTACGTGGGCAACATTCACTTCGAGGATCCCGTCGACGTCGGGGACATGGTGGAGGTCCGCGCCCAGTTGGTCTACACCGGCCGGACCAGCATGCACATCAAGACCGTGGTGTCCTCCGGTGACCCGCGCTCCGGTGAAGTCCACATGCGTTCCTCCTGCCTCGTGGTGTTCGTGTCCGTGGATGAGCACGGTAAGCCTTCTCCGGTGCGGCAGCTGGAACCCGCCGATGAGGAAGCTAAACGCGAGCTGGAGTACGCGCTTTCCCGCATTGAGGTGCGCAACCAGATTCAGGCTTCTGGCGAGAAGGTCAGTTTCACCGACGCTGGCACTGCGGAGCGCGTGAAGTTGCGCTTCTTGGCAGCGCCTACGGATGTGAACTGGGGTGGGAAGGTTCACGGCGGTATTGTCATGCGCTGGATCGATGAGGCCGCCTATGTATGCTCTTCCCGCTGGTGTGGTAAACCTACCGTCTCCGTCTTTTCCGGCGGCGTTCAGTTCTTCCGTCCCCTGCACATTGGGGATCTGGTGGAGGTCGAAGCCCGGCTCGTGTACACCGGTAACAAGGGTATGCATGTGGCGGTGCATGTGCGTTCCGGGGATCCCAAGGCAGACGATTTGGAGCTGACCACGTACTGCTTGACCGTGATGGTGGCTCGCGACGAGACCGGTACCGCAGTGCCCATCAGGCCGTGGACTCCGGTTTCTGAGGAAGACAAAGTCTTGGCCGCTCACGCGCGTGAGCTTCTGGAGATTCGCGCTGCCGCCCCGGGTGGGCGTTTGCCAGATCATCTGCTGCAGCAGGCAGGTTCGTAAAGGTCACAAGGCACGGATCTTCTTCGATTCACCTGTAGTTGTTAAGCTCATAGGTATCAGCACATGTGAGATGAGGCGATCATGCAACGAGTCCGGCGACTGTATTACTTCTCGTTCCCAACGAAGATTGGTCAGTTGTTTGCCGCAGTGAGTAACCAGGGCGTTTTGCAGCTGTGCTTCGAACGTCAGGATGCTCTGGCTCGGTTCAAAGAATTGGCTATCGAGTTTGAGGCGCCCATCGCCCGTGTTGAGGTGGACCAAGTCAACGCCGTGGGACGCCAGCTGATCGACGAAGTTCATGAATACCTCGCCGGCGAACGCCGTGAGTTCTCGGTTCAGGTGGAAGCTTCCCCTTCCCTGACGGAGTTTCAAGAGAAGGTGTACAAGCATCTTCAGGAGATCGAGTACGGCCAGACGGAGAGTTATCTTGAAGTGGCCCGACTGGTGGAGGCTCCGGGCAGTGCTCGCGCTGTGGGTTCCGCGTGCGCTAATAACCGTATTCCGTTGATTTTTCCTTGCCACCGGGTCGTGCGCACCGATGGATCCATTGGAGAATTTGGCGGCGGCACGGACGTCAAGCGCTTCTTGTTGGATCTTGAAGCGGGTGTGACCTCGAAAGCTCAGACTTAAAGCCTGTCCGGCGAAGTTGTTCGGCGTTGTTCGGCTTCGTTACGGAACGTCGAAGCGTTTTCCTGCCTCGAATTCGGGAGTCGGCGATGTCAGGACTCGACCATCGGGTAAGACAATCTCGATGTCACCACTCTGACCGTGCATTGCTTGCCGGAACTTCCACACACCTGCTGTTTTCAGCCCGTGGTGTTCGTGGCAGAGATGCCACAGGTTGGTTAAGTCGGTTCCACCGTCTTTGGCCCAACCTTGGAAATGGTCGATCTCGCAGGCGATAGCCGGTTTGTGGCATCCGGGCACCCGACAATACTGGTCTCTGAGCTGTAAGAGTATCCGCATGAGTTGGGTTGGCCGGTAATTCTTCTTGCCAACTCCGATCGGAACCCCGGTCACCGGGTTGGTGATGATGGTGGTCCACTGCGAAGCTTGCGCGGCTAGTTCAAGTGCAGCCTGTGGTGCAATTGGCCCGTATCCGTGGGCGTGTGGACTCGGCACGCCGTACGGCAACTGACCGAGGTAGGGTTGCTCGCCCTGCTCGATCTTGTTCCGGTTGAGCTGAGCAAGCTTCATCAGTTCCGGGTGTAGGTGTCTGGCCGCGTTGAGCATTTCGCCGGTCAGGTAGCCACCGGCGCTGATGAGTAACTCTACTGGGATCGTCACGATGATCTTGCTCCGAGAGCCCAAGCCGGTTCCAGGGACCAAGGCCCGATCAGCTGCATGTGCGCTGACGTCGACAGCGTACTCTTCAAGACCATCCAGAACAGGTTGGCCGTGTTCTTCAGCCGGAACGATGGTTGCTGTTTTTCCTGCGGTATCTTCGCCGGAGAGAGATACTTGGCCGGCACCAAAGAGGATGATTTCTGCGAATTCATCTGCGCGGATCTGCTTGTAGCTTCGACCGCGCCGCGTTTCGCTACGCCGCAGAATAGATCGGGCGCGACCATCAAGTTCTGCGTCGAGCATCGCCAATCGGTCCAGTGGCATGAAGGCGGTGAGCCGCCCCATGCCATCGCCGGCATCGGAGATGTTTATCTGGCGTTGTTTGACCGCGATCCTGGCTCGATTGGCTTTCGATTCTGGGGCCTTTTGCTCGCGTAGGGTTCGTGCATGGTTTTTGAAACGCCGTCCGCCCAGATGCTTGGCAGCGCCGAGAAGTTCCGTCTCAAGTTCCTTGCTCTTGGTCTCAATTGGGGCCGGCAAATGGGTTGCCGGCGGCTCATGCTCCGCTGTTGGAGTTTCCGGCACGGGTGGAAGCGTTGTGTCAGTTGCGCTGTCGGCATTCGGAGCGTCTGTCTGCGCTTCAGGTTCCGGTTGGGGCACAGCGGTTGGCGTCAGGGGCAATTCGCCTTGTTCGGAAGATGGCGCGGGGTCGGCAGGTTGGTTCGTCGAGGGCATTGGCGCGGCGCGCATGGCGTCGAACTGGAAAACGATCTCCCGAGCTTGCGCGATTGTGATCTGGCCGTCCCTCAGGGAGTCAAGGGTTTCGGTGAGGTCATTGACAAGGTGAAATCCATCGCGGAGGATGCGCCGAGCTTGGGCAAACTCGAGACCGAGTCGGGTGGCGAGCGTCGAGATAAAGTTCTTGATCGCCCAGTCATCTTTGCTGTCTTGCAGGTAGTCAGCACCAATGTCGGTCGGGTTTAAACGCGGATTCTTTTGCAGAAAGGCGTGCTCGGCTGTTGCTGTCACGGCGACAAACTCCACCGCTTGGATCCACCGTTTCAGATTCTGAATCTTGTCGATGACGGCGAAGCCTTCGGCAGCGCTAGAGATGGTTGGCGGCTGGCCTGTCTTGCGATCAATGAATCCAACGTGCGAGGCCACCTCGGTGCAGAACCCGCAACCGGCTAAAGTTTTTGGGCCGGAACGTCCTGTTTCGCGGGCCATGGCGTCGGCCGGGGTGGAGCCGGTATCCCGCGTCGTTGACAAGGTCCCGGCAGGAGCCTCGTCGTCGGGAGCCTTGCTACCAAAAATCCCCCGCGAGGGCCGCCGATGAGGGTGCGACTGGTGGTGGGTGGGTGTTTGACTCATACATTCATAATAGAAGATGTGTTCGTATAAATATAGAGTTTTTCGAAACTTGTTCGAAGTTTCCCTCGCCCACCTTTAGCCCTTTCTGCTTGATCAGAATGGTATTTCAGTTCATCCAAAAGGGTGATTTTGGCTCTGATTATCCACATGTATGTTCCATTTATGTGGTTACGGCAGGCCGAGGAGGCGCAGGATCGCGGTGGTGGCGCTGGCTGCGACAACGATCCAGAGGAAGCCGGCCTTGCGCCAGGCAAGGATGCCGCCGGTCAGGACGCCGCAAAGCCGGGCGACGCTGAACGTTTCCAGGGACGAGCCGAGGGTTGCGGTGATGCTGACGCCAATCAGCAGCAGGTAGGTGGCAGCTTGTACGGCGCGTTTGAGGAGCGGGCGCTTTTCGAGTCTGCCGCCAACGGTTGGGCCGAGGGCCCGGAGAACGAACGTGCCGATGGCTAGGAGCGCGACGGCGGCGATCACGGTGGGGTTGATGAGTTCGGTCATGCGCCCTCCCCTTCGGCTGCAGCTGCTTTGTTGTCTGCGTTGCGGGCGGCTTGGCCGGGCAGGAAGATCAGCGGCAGGGCCAGCAGTGCGACGAGCGGGCCGATGCTGGCGGGGACGATGAAGGTGCCGACGGCGGTGAGTGCGATGCCGATGATGGCGATGAGACGGAATTCAGGGCGTTTCAGGGCTGGGAGCACCAGGGCGAGGATGGCGGCGGGGAAGAGCGCGTCGAGGCCGAGGGTTTCGGGTGGGACGAAGCGGCCAAGGAGACCACCGGCGAGGGCCCCGAGGGGCCAGGCGGTGAGCATCATGTAGCCTTCGGTCAGGTAGGCGCGGCGGCCCCAACCGCTGGTTTGATGGGCGAGGGCGAAGGCGACGGCCTCGTCGTTCATCACGTGGATTTCTGCGGCACGCTGCGGCCATTTGTGGGTCAGGAAGCGGCGGACGGAGACTCCGTACGGCAGGTGGCGGATGTTCACGGTCAGTCCGGCGAGTGCGGCAAAGAAGGGGTTGGTGCCGGCGGCTACGAGGCCCACGAAGAGCATTTCTGCTGAGCCGGCGAGCACGATGGTGCCCAACAGTGGGGCGAACCAGAGTGGGAAGCCGCCCTCGACCGCTTGCACACCGTAGGCGATGCCGACCAGCCCGAGGGCAGCGGCCAGCGACGCGGCAGAGGTGTAGAGGCTACGTGGCGGGGTGGCGGCGGGGCCGGGCTGTGTGGTGCTGGCGTTGGTCAACGATTAGAAACCGCCGGTGGAGTCCGATGGCATTTCTGAGGCCATGTTGGAGAAGCGCGAGTAGTGACCTTGGAAGGCGACGACGATGTTGGCGGTGGGGCCGGAGCGGTTTTTGCCGATGATGATGTCCGCCTCGCCGGCGCGTTCGGTTTCTTTGTTGTAGACCTCTTCGCGGTGCAGCAGGATGACCATGTCCGCGTCCTGCTCGATGGAGCCGGATTCGCGCAGATCGGAGACCTGGGGGCGCTTGTCTGGGCGCTGCTCGGAGCCACGGTTCAGCTGCGAGAGGGCGACGACGGGGACATCGAGTTCTTTGGCCAGCAGTTTCAGTGCGCGGGAGAACTCGGAGACTTCCTGCTGGCGGGATTCCACGCGTTTGCCCGAGGACATCAGCTGCAGGTAGTCGAGCACGACGAGTTTGAGGTTGTGTTTCTGCTTCAGGCGGCGGCATTTGGCGCGGATTTCCATGAGCGACATGTTCGGCGAATCGTCGATGAACAGTGGCGCGTCGTTGAGTTTGCCGACGGTGGCGGCGATTTTGCCCCACTGCTCGTCTTTGATGGAGCCTTTGCGCAGGTCTTGCAGGTACATGGTGCCCTCGGCGGAGAGCAGGCGCATGGCGATCTCCGACTTACCCATTTCCAGGGAGAAGATGACGGTGGCCATGTTGTTCTTGATAGCGGCGGAGCGGGCGACGTCGAGCGCAAACGTGGATTTACCCATGGCTGGGCGGGCGGCGACGACGATCATTTGGCCGCCGTGGAAGCCTTGGGTCAGTTCGTCGAGTTCGTAGAAGCCGGTGGGCACACCGGTGACGCCGGCGCCGCGGCTGCCGGCTGCCTCGATCTCATCGACGGTGGCTTCCATGATCTCGGAGAGAGCGACGTAGTCCTCGGCCTGGTTGCGTTCGGCGATCGCGAAGATCTCTGATTGCGCGCGGTTGACGAGGTCCTCGACCTCGCCGTCCTGGGCGTAGCCGAGTTGGACGATCTTGGTGCCGGCGCTGACCATGCGGCGCAGTACGGCGCGCTCGGCCACGATTTCGGCGTAGAACTGGGCGTTGGCGGCGGTGGGGACGGACTCGATGAGCTCGTGCAGGTAGGCGGCGCCGCCGACCCGTTGGAGCTCTCCGCGCTTGGTGAGGGCGTCGGAGACGGTGATGGCGTCGGCCGGCTCGCCACGGCCATAGAGGTCCACGATGGCCTCGTAGATCATCTCGTGTGCCGGCTTGTAGAAGTCATCCCCGCGGATGACCTCGACCACGGCCGAAATGGCGTCCGGGGACAGCAACATACCGCCGAGGACGGATTGTTCTGCCACCATGTCCTGAGGCGGTTTGCGGCTCTGGTTTTCAGCGGAAGCTACGCCCGTTTCATAGTGGGAGATCGTCAACGTTCACGTCCTGGCTGGTCGGCACCGATTAGTTTCCCCAAGACCTTTAATGCTGCCGGTAAGCACCGACAGGATAAGGGTGTGAGGGGGTCTCAAGAGGGACTTCTGCCACTACCCTAAACCCGAGTTATCCCCATAATCCAGCTGACTATCCACAGGGGTTGTGGGTTGCCTGTTGATAGCTTGTGGAACGCGCTGTGGATGATGTGGACAAGACTGTGGATAGTTTTCCACCTTGCGCACAGATACTGGCTACTTCCCTGTGTTTACAAGGATCCGGCGATTGTGGACGTGTGGACAGAAAATATTTTTGCTCACATTTTTCACCTGAATCTCAGTTCGCGTTCACTCAAGTTCTCTGCTATGCGAGGCAAAACTTGTCTGTCTGAGGGGGAATTATCCACATTTCATACACAGGTGTGTCAAGCCCGGGAAAGAAAGTTTTTCACGCCCCCATGACAAGGCCCGACACCACGGGTTCTGTGGTGTCGGGCCGTCTCACCTACTAAGAAAAGTTAGTCGCGCGCGAAGGAGATGGCGTCGAGGTCTTCGGGGACGAAGAATTCGCCGTCGAAGTGGTTCCGGCCGCGTTCCCAGACTTTGGTCTGATCCAGTCCCGGCACCAGGTGGTGCAGAGCCAGGCGGCGGGCGCCGGCTTCTTGGGCGACCCGGACGGCGTCCTCGACCGAGGTGTGGGACTTATAGTGGTGTTCCTTCGAGGCACGAGAGAGCTCGTCGGTGCGGCCCCCGTAGAGTTCCTCAATGAAGTCGAAGTCGATGGCCTCGTGCATGAGCAGGTCCACGTCTTTGGCGAGGGTGATCATGTTGGGGGTGAAGGTGGTGTCACCGGAGAAGGCGACCGAGCCCTCGGCGGTTTCGAAGCGGAAGCCGAAGGCCGGGGCGATTGGCGGGTGCTCCACTAAGGTGGCGTAGACCTTGACCTGTTCGTCTTCGAACACCAGGAATGGCTCGCAGTCCGGAGTCATGTTCTCGTTCGGGTGGAATCCGGTTTCGGCTGGGACGACGACGTCTTGGGGGTCGAACAGGTCCAGCGGGTTGGCCCGGCGGCTGTCGATGATGCGGTCATTGAGGTCCGTGGCGTACGCTTCCATGAGCTTGGTGAACATTTCCGCGGTGCCCGGGGTGGGGTTCTCCGGGTTGACGATCTTGGGTTCCTCGGTGGCGAACTTGGATAGCGGTGGCAGCATGCCGCGGTTGCCGGGGCCGACGATGGGGATGGGTTTGTCGGTCTTGCCCTCGATTTCATAGAGCCCAAAGATGCCCAGGGAGGCGAGGTCTACGGTGTGGTCCGAGTGCAGGTGGGTGATGAAGATGCCGCGCATTTTGTGCAGGGGCAGTCCGGCTTGTTCGAGGCGGCGGCCGACTCCGGAGCCGGCATCGACCAGGTAGAAGTCTCCGTTGGGCAAAACGACGGCGGTGGCGATGCCGGTACGGTTGCCGCCTTTCCACCAGCGTGGACCGCCGGAGGTTCCGAGGGCCACGATGTGGGGGCCGGTGTGGTGCGTGGTCATGTCACATCTCCTTGCAGGTTACTGTCACCAGTTTGGGTGACACTTTGTATAATCGAAAGCAAAATTTATCTACCTCAAACATCAGAGGTGTTTATGGCTGAGTTCACGTTGCGGCAGTTGCAGTATTTTGTGGCGGCGGTGGAGGAAGGTTCCATCACGGCGGCGGCTGAGGCCAACCATGTGACCCAGGCTGCGGTGTCCATGGCTGTCTCCGAGCTGGAGCGGGCGCTGGGGGTGAGCTTGTTTGTGCGGTCGCACGCCAAACGGGTGCTGCCCACCCCGGCCGGGTACGCGTTGTTGCGGTACGCCCAGCAGATCGGTGCGCTGTCCGAGGAGGCCGCGTTGGCGGTGCGGCAGGAGCAGCAGTCGTTGTCCGGGCCGGTCCGCGTCGGCTGTACCGCCACCCTGTCCGCCCTGTTGATCCCGGAACTGATTACCCACTGCGCGGAGCATTACCCGGCGCTGGAGTTCAGTTTTGTGGAGGGCTCCGCGGTGGAGTTGGGTCCGGATGTGGAGAACGGCCGGCTGGATGTGTTGCTCTGCTATGAGGCGCAGCGGCCCTCGTTTTTGGATCAGAAGGTGTTGCGGGAGATCCGCCAGCATGTGGCGGTAGCGGCGGATCATCCGTTGGCGGATCAGCCCAGTGTCCGGTTGGAGCAGCTGATGGATGAGCCGTTGATCCTGTTTGATATACCGCCGACGGTGGACCGGGTGTTGGGCCTGTTCCATTCGTTGGGGTTCCGGCCGAACCTGCGGTGGCGTTCGAAAGTGTTGGAGACGCTGTTGTCCATGGTGGGCCGGGGTTTTGCGTGGTCCTATTTCAACACGGTGCCGCGCTGGAACTACGGGCCGGAGGCCGAGGCGGTGCGGTTTGTGCCGATTGCCGATGAGTTGCCGGCCAACCCGATCGTGGCAGCCGTCCCTCAAGGGGTGCAGCTGCCACGACGGATTCAGGTTGTGTTGGAACATCTTGCAAGCTCTGACTGGCGCTGAACCTTAGTCGGTCCGCCCCGATTCATCCTGACGTGGTTCCTCCGGATTCGGTCCTTCTGCGGGCCGGACCGGTTTGGTTACCGGTTGTTCGGCGTCGGCCTCACGCACCTCAGTCTCCGTTGCGGCAGTGGCTTGAGTGGTCACTTTGGCGGTGGCCAGTTCCGGGGTTTCTTCCCCGTTGTTGGCGCCGGAGCGGATGGCTTCCTGGTATGGGTCCATGGTCGGGCTGTTCTTCTTGCGGCGGGCATCAATGGTGAACCAGATGATGCCGACCAGCAGCAGGGACAAGACGACCAGTGGAATCGGGCGGGTGAAGAAGATCTCGAAGCTGCCATCGGAGAGCTGCATCGAGCGGCGGAAGTGCTGTTCGATGATGGGCCCGAGGATGAAGCCGAGGATGAACGGGCCAAGATCGTAGTTGAAGGTCCGCAGGATGTAGCCGACGGCACCGAAGATGATGGCCATCAGTACGTCCAGCATGGAGTTGCGGACCGAGTAGACACCGGCGATGGCGACCACGATGATGATCGGGGCCATGATGCTGCCGGGGACTTTCAGGATCTTGGTGAACATGCCGATCAGCGGCAGGTTCAGGATCAGCAGCAGGATGTTGCCGACGTACATGGAGGCGATGACGCCCCAGAACACGTCCGGGTTTTCATCCATCATCTGCGGGCCCGGGGTGATGTTGTGCAACAGCAGGGCGCCGAAGATCAGGGCGAGGACCGGGTTTGGTGGGACACCGAGTGTCAGCAGCGGCAAGAACGCGGAGTTCGAGGACGCGTTGTCCGCGGTCTCGGTGGCGGCCAGCCCGTCCATGGCTCCCTTACCGAATTTCTCCGGGTTTTTGGAGAAGCGGCGTTCGGAACCGTAGGCGATCACGGCGGAGATGGTGCCACCACCGCCGGGGATGATGCCGACGAAGAACCCGATGATGGAGGAGCGCAGGATGGCCCAGCGGGTAGCCAGCCAGTCAGATTTGGTTGGCAGGATCCGCTCGACGGCGGTCTTGGCGACGCCGCCGTAGAAACCTTTTTCGGCGTTCTTCATGATCTCGCCGATACCGAATAGGCCTACGGCGATGGCGACGACGTGGACGCCGGCGATCAGTTCGTAGTTGCCGAAGGTCAGGCGTTCATCGGAGGTGATCGGGTCCAGACCGATGACGGCGACCAGCATACCGAGGGCGGCCGCGGTCATGGACTTCACCCGGGAGCCGGATCCGATGAAGGACACCAGCACTAGGCCTAAGGCGGTGAGTACGAACATGTCCGGGGAGGACACCCCACCGGCGACTTGGGCCAGTGATGGGGCCAGCAGGGACAGCCCGATAATCGAGACGGTGCCGCCGAGGAAGGAGCCGATCGCGGTGATACCGAGGGCCCGGCCTGCCTTGCCCTGCTGGGCAAGGGGGTAGCCGTCGAAGGTGGTCACCACCGCCGAGGCATCACCCGGTAATCGCAGCAGGATGGCGGGGATACGGCCACCGTACATGGAGCCGTAGTAGATGCCGGCGAGCATCATGATGGCGCCGGCTGGGTCCAGGTTGAAGGTCAGCGGCAGCAGCAGTGCGATGGTCGCGACCGGGCCGAGGCCTGGCAGCAGGCCGATCAGGGTGCCGACGGTGACTCCGATCAGCACGAAGAGTAAGTTCATGGGTTGGAACGCGACCTCGAAGCCGGTCGACAACCCGTTGAGGATGTCTTGCATGGCGGGTTCCTTCCTAGAACATGCGCAGGTTCACGCCCAGCAGCGGGCCGAACATGACGTAGACGATGCCGACTGACAGGACGGCCAAGATGGCGGCTTTGAGCCAGCTCAGTTTGGCGACCCAGCGGCCGATGACGAACATGCACACCACACCGGCACCGACGAACCCGGCCCAGTCGTACAGGAAGACGAAGGCCAGCAGGGACAGGGTCATGATGGCGGTGCGCACCAGACCGGCCCGTTCGGGGACGTGGAAACTGTGGTGTTGGATGAGCGAGACGATGGAGCCGACGATGATGGACACAGCTAGGATGGTCGGCCACAGTCCGGGTTCGAAGCTGGCCAGGGTGCCGAGCCCGAGGGGCACGACCGAGACCAGCGCGATCACCGCGACGATGATCAGCACGATGGGGGCGTAGAAGTCACGCAACCCCTGCTCCTCACGTGGAGGTGGGCCGTCGTAACGATCGGCCACCTCCACGTGTGGGGCTAGTTGTTCTTCGTCACGACTCATTTGGAATCGATGCCCAGCTTCTCGTAGAGCTTCTCAAAGCGCTCGAGCTCTTGCGGCATGAACTCGCCGAACCAGGCTTCGCCCTCGACGTCTGGGATCTGGTTGGCGTTGTCCTCAACGAACTTCACGAATTCAGGGTCCTCAACGGCCTTTGCGGCAGCTTCTTCGAGCTTCTCAACGATCTCGGCAGGGACGTCTTTCTGAACGACCAGTGCCTGGGAGCCGGAGAAGTGGACTTCTTCCAGATCCAGCTCGGTGAAGGATGGCACGTCCGGCAGGGCGTGGTTGCGCTCTTCGGTGGAGACGGCCAGGGCGCGGATGTCGCCGTTCTTCAGTCGTGGCAGGGCGGAGGTGATGTCTTGGATGCCGAAGCTGACGTCCCCGTTGGCGATTGCCTGCAGGGCTTCAGGGGAGCCATCGTACGGAACGGCTTCACCGTTGAGCTCGAAGTTCTGGACGATCTCTTCACCGATCAGGTGAGTCGGGTGGCCCTTGCCGAAGTGGGAGAAGGTGACGCGGTCCTTGTCCTTGGTGATGTCTTCGTAGGACTTGTATTTGGAGTCTTTCGGAACGGCGATGACGAAGGCGTTCTCGGCGACTGGCTGGATGGAGCGGAAGTCTTCAATCTTGTAGGTAACCTGCTGCTGCAGCATGGCCGAGGTGAAGGCCCCGGTCGGGGCGAAGAACAAGTTGTATCCGTCCGGTTTGGCACGGGAGGCCTCGGTAGCTGAGATCACGCCGCCACCGCCGGTGCGGTTCACGACCATGACCTTCTGTCCGAGCTCTTCTTCCAGAGCGGCGGCGAACTTGCGGGCCGTAACATCGTTGTGGCCACCGGCTGCGAAACCGACGGTCATTTCCATGTTCTTGGTCGGGTAGTCAGCGGCGTCGCCACTGGAACCACCCTGTGGGCCACATGCGGTTAGAGCGAGGGCGCTGGCGGCGATTGCGGCCACGGCGCGAAGGGTTTTCTTCATGGTCAGATCCTCGAAAAGTAGAAGGTGCAAACTACGTTTTATCTAGTATGACCATAGTCATACCACAAGCGATACCAATGCTTTCTTATCCCTGTGTTAACCATCGCTTATGGTTCAGGCCACTGGGCTTACTTCCCTGTGTTTAGGGGAATTGGGGGGCTTTGTGGGCGCTACTTAGGAAGGTCTGGCCTGTGAAATGGTGTGTCAATTAACTTTTGACAGATGCAACTAATTTTCGAGATTGACTGGAATCCAGCCGAAGCTTCTGCGTACGAACAACCGGTTACTCCGGACGCGAGGATCACCGTCATCGCAAACAGGTAGATCACGGTCCAATAGTTCTCGAAGTTCTCCTCGAAACGCTTGTTGTCCAACGCCACGAATCAGAATCGGCCAAAGAACGCTGGTGAAGCACAGCACGACCAATCCCAGAAAGGCCATGGATGCAATTGATTCGGTACTGAGAGGGTTCTCAATACTCTGCACCAGCAGGACTACCCCGGCAATCAGGGCCAGCGTGTAGACAACGATTCCAACCCACTTATAGGGCAAGTATGCGGAATGGATTTGCGCCTTTCGACCAGCCAGGCTTCGTTCGCGTCCCACACTCTCAACGGTGTGCTCCCCTGCGCGACGGCTTTCGACCTGATCGCCGCAGCGCATGAGCTGGCGGTCGCGAAGTCATTCTTGTTGAGACGCAGGTCTTCAGTGGTCATCAATCTGGCTCGCTTTCAATTCACTAGCTCCCATTATCGTCAGCCAAGAGTGCCAAGAGGAGCTCCGAGCAAGACTGAAGCTGGTGTTGACTCAGCTCCCCCGAGCTGTTGCCCAGAACTACTGGTGCGCTGTGAAAGGGGGTTCCTTTGAGCTGGCGGGAATGGAAAACTCAAGACATGAGGTATTTTCGACTTGCTCATGCTGGACTTGTCCTCGAATCTGAAAAACACTCACTCTTCGTCGATCCGGGTAATCTCTCTTCCGCCGAAGAGCTGCAGCGCGCAATCGCAGCGTCGGAGCCCGTCGCGGGGATCGTCATTACCCATGAACACGCCGATCACTGGACGAGCGAACACATCGAAGAGCTGCGCAAAGCCGCTCCCGAAGCCCCGATCTTTACGACCGAGGCCACCAAAGAAGCGCTCCACCAAGCCGGAATTAACACGAACGTGTTAATTGTGCGGGAGGGTGACCGGAAGCAGGTCGGGCCTTTTCGGCATCGACGTCTACGGTCAATGCTGCACTCCAGCATCCCGGTGGTGGACAACATCGGCATCCACGTGAACAACGAGTTCGCTTGGGGCGGGGACTCTCTGGTGCGTCCACCATTCAGGGCGAAGATCTTGGGTGTTCCTATTGGTTCGCCGTGGTCGAATCTGTCTCAGGTCATGGACTTTGTTCTCGCGGCCCGACCCAAACAGGCTTACCTGACCCACGACGGCATGCTCTCGAAGGCGGGTCTGGGGCTCTACAGCAAACGTGTGCAGGCCTGTCTTGATGAGTACGGCGGCGACTTGTTGACGTTGCCGCTCAAGGAATAGTCCGCCCCTAGACATCCGGTGGGTTGGTGGAAGAATTGGTTTATGGAAAAGAAATTGATTCTCACGTCAGATTTGGCCCGTGCGGCCCGCGCTTTGACCAAGGTCTCTAGGGAGATCATCGGTAAGGCGGCTGGTTTGACGGAGCAGGAAGTCCAGTTTTTCGAACACGGCAGAATCGATCTCACTCCGGGGCAGCGCGAGGCTCTGAAGGCGGCGCTGGAAGAGTATGGTGCGCTGTTTATCCCCGAGGATGGCAGGGTTGGATACGGTGTGCGTCGCCGGCTGACGCGGGATCGGTACATGAAACTCAACGCGTGGGAGGGCGAAGGCGGTGCGTAGCCTCGGCTCTTGGTCCCAGTAAACACAAAACGGGGACCCCTCCGTGGTGGAAGGATCCCCGTCTTGATTGAAGCTAGTTAGGTCGGTGACCTTACTTGGCTGTTGGAATCACGTTGAGTTCGATGTTAGCTACGACCTCTTCGTGAACGCGCACGGTTGCCTTGTGGGTACCGAGCTGCTTGATCGGGGCAGCGAATTCGACGCTGCGCTTGTCGATCTTGCCCAGGCCAGCTGCTTCGATGGCAGCTGCGACGTCGGCACCCTTGACGGTACCGAACAGGCGGCCGGTTTCGCCGGCGGTCACCTGGATGTCGATGGCGTTGGCGGAGAGCTTCTCAGCCAGTGCCTGTGCTTCCTCGCGGTTTGCCACGGCGCGGGCGGCGCGGGCAGCCTTGATGGATTCGATCTGCTTTTCGCCACCGGCGGTCCACAGGGTAGCGATACCGCGTGGCAGCAGGTAGTTGCGGGCGTAGCCGTTCTTAACTTCGACGACGTCGCCAGCGGCACCCAGACCGGTAACTTCTTGGTTCAGAATGAGTTTAGCCATTGTGCTTTTCTCCCCTCTTAGCGGCCAGAGCCGGAGTATGGCAGCAGGGCAACTTCGCGGGCGTTCTTGATAGCCTGGGCGATCTTGCGCTGTTCCTGGACGCTCACACCGGTGACCCGGCGGGCGCGGATCTTGCCGCGATCGGAGATGAACTTGCGCAGCAAGGCAACGTCTTTGTAGTCAATGACCTCGACGTCGGCTGCCTTGAGCGGGTTGGACTTTGGTTTGGGCTTACGGATTTCAGCCTTAGCCATCGTGGTGCTCCTTTAGTGGTTGGAGCCCGCAGCTAATGATCTGCGGGATGGTGAATATGTGGTTAGTGAGTTGAGAAAGGTGTGGGTTAGAACGGTGGTTCTTCGTCCACGCCCGGGGTGTTCCAGGCGTTCGGGCTGGAGGAGGCTTGTCCGCCACCGCCACCCCATGGGTCGGAGTTGTCCCAACCGCCGGAGGATTGGCTCTGCTGTTGTTGGCCGCCGAAGCCGCCACCGCCACCAAAGCCGCCGGCCTGCTGGCCACCGCCGCCACCGAAGTTGCCGCCGCCTCCGCCACGTGGGGCGTTGCGGGAGACTTGTGCGGACGCGAAGCGCAGGGATGGGCCGATCTCATCGACGTCGAGTTCCACGGATGTGCCGGTTCGGCCGTCCTTGGTCTCGTAGTTGCGCACACTCAGCCGTCCTTGGGCAATGACGCGCATGCCCTTGGTGAGCGTTTCGGCGGCGTTTTCGGCCGCTTCCCGCCACAGCGAGGCGCGCAGAAAGAGCGGTTGCCCGTCTTTCCACTCACCGGAGGCCCGGTCGAAAGTCCGTGGCGTGGACGCGATGGTGAAGTTCGCGACCGCGTGTCCGGATGGGGTGAAACGTAGTTCTGGGTCAGCAGTGAGGTTTCCCACTACCGTGATGACTGTCTCTCCGGCCATGATTGGTCCTTCCTACCGGGTTGAAGCTCTTCGGGATGAAGGGCTAGTTAGGCGATGCGCTGATCTTCTGGGCGAATGATCTTGGTGCGCATGATGTCTTCGCTGAGGCCAAGCTGACGGTCCAGTTCAGCTGCAGCAGCTGGGGAGGCCGTGAAGTTGACGACGACGTAGATCGCCTCGGTTTTCTTCTGGATTTCGTAGGCCAAGGTACGGCGGCCCCAAATATCCAGGTTGTCGATGCTACCGCCGTCTTTACGGACGACTTCCAAGTACTTGTTGAGGGTTCCCTCAACGGTACGTTCATCAATCTCTGGGTTAATCAAAACCATGAGTTCGTAGGCACGCATGTGAACCCACCTCCTTCGGACTTTGCGGTCGTGGTCTTTCCACAACAGGAGGTTCTTGCGTAGAAGGCTCATTGTGTACAAAAAGCCTTCGAAAGTTTATCAGTTAGTGGTCTGCAGAACCAAAGAAGGCGTTCAGCAGTTGGGCAAGGTAGAGCGGGTCTTGGGTTCCGCACATTTCTCGGGCCGAATGCATGGACAGCAGCCCGATGCCTAGGTCCACGGTGCGGATGCCCAACCGGGTGGCGGTGATGGGCCCGATGGTGGAGCCGCAGGGCATGGAGTTGTTGGACACGAACTCTTGGACCGGCACCCCAGCTTGGGCTGCGAGGGACTTGACGAGGGCGACGCCCGCGCCGTCGGTGGCGTAGCGCTGGTTGGCGTTGATCTTGATCAGTGGGCCGGAGTTCAGGCGTGGGTGGTTGGCCGGGTCGTGCCGTTCAGCGTAGTTCGGGTGGACTACGTGGCCGGCGTCGGCGGAGAGGTGCCAGGAGGCGGCCAGTGCTTGGTAGCGGGTCTGGCCTTCGGCGTCGAGGCTGAGCAGAATACGGTTCAGGATCTCTTCCAGCATCGGACCGGCGGCCCCGGTGCGAGTGGCCGAACCGATCTCTTCGTGGTCAAAGCTGGCCAGGACTGGGATCTGGCCGTCCTTGCGGGGGTTGGCCGCGTAGTTCAACAGTGCGGCCAGGCCCGTGTAGGTGGAGGACAGGTTGTCCAGGCGGCCGGCGGCAAAGAATTCGCCGTGGGCTCCGAAATGGGCTGGCGGCTGGGAGTCGGCCATCAGGATGTCGTAGCCGGTGATGTCCTCGTGGTTGATCTCCGCGTCTTCGACGGCTTCGGCGATGATCTGCAGCAGGTCGGATTGTACGAGGTCTTGGCCGTCCGGGTAGGTCAGTGCCCAGATCGGGTTGGTGTGCTTTTGCCGGTCTAGCTTCAGCCCGTTGGTGCCGATTTCTCGGTCCAGGTGGATGGCCAGTTGGGGGATGCGGGCGATCGGGGCGGTGCAGACCAGGTGGGCGGCTCCATCGACGGTGTGCACGCGACCAGCGAAGCGCAGCTCACGGTCCAGCCATGAGTTCAGCAGGGGCCCGCCGTAGATCTCCACGCCGGCCTGGGCCCAGCCGTAGGCGGCGGTGGATGGGTTCGGTTTCAGCTTGAAGGACGGCGAGTCCGTGTGGGCGCCGACGATTTGGAATCCGGCCGCTGGGTCAGCATTTTCTGGGATATGCCAGGCGATGATGGCGCCGTCGCGGATGACGAAGTAGCCGCCGGGTGCGGATTCAAAGTCAGCGGATTCGCTGAGCTGGGTGAACCCTGCCTCGGCCAACAGCGCGCCGGCGTTGTGAGCGGCGTGGTAGCTGGTTGGTGAGTCCATGACGCACTCGGCAAGGCCATTGTTGAAGTCTTCGGCGGACTGGTTCAGCACGAAAAAAGCACCTTGTGTGGTCGCGGATAGATACGTGTGGATTACTTTAACCCTAGTCCATCGGCTGTGCTGCTCCGCGGCGGGCCTCAGCCGAACTGTGCGCTCATCCGCACTGCGGCGTTCGGGGCCCCGTACCCTTCGTAGCCGTGTTGGCGCTGCACGACCTCGAAGAAGACGTTGTCGATCGCCACGGTGTAAAAGTGCAGGAAGGTCCTCGGGCCGTCGGCGGTCTGCTCCAGATCGAAAAGCAGCTGGTGCTGGGCCAGCTGCTGGACGGTTTCGTCCGGGAGCTCGAATTGCGCGGCGATCGCGGTGTAGTAGTTCTCCGGCACGGGCAGCCGAAAGTCCGCCAACCGTTTGGCCGCTGCGAAGATGTCCTCGGTGCCGAAGGCGACGTGGGCCGGATAGTCCAGGGTCTGTGGCGCCACGTTCAGCGGTAAGCGCAGCCCGGGGGCGGACATGACGGTGGAGCGGACCAGGCCGAATGGACTGGGGACCTCGGTGCTGTTGCCTCGCTCCAGTCCCAGCGCGGCTTCGAAGAAGAGGGTTGATTCGTCGAACGAATCCCACGGTTGGACCAGGTTGAGGTGGTCAATGCCGTTGAGCAGCTGCCGGCCGGCTTGCTGGCCAACCTGTTCTGGGACGAAGCGGATCGCGGTACCGTCCGGGGCCAGGACCGCGTCTTGGTCACCGCCTCGCTGCGACCAACCTAGGCTCTGCGCGCGCAGCAGGCTCGCCCCGGGGTCAGCTGAGGCCACGCTGAAACCGGTGACGCCGCGGGCGGGGTCCGCAGTCGTCACGGCGTTGACCTCGACCTTGATGGGACAGTGCGGCTCGTGCACGCCCAGTGCCGTGAGCAACGGCCGAAGTCGTTCTGGGGCCGCACTGGTGATCTGTAGCGCCTTGATGCCGGTGGCCGTCGGGGCCTCCGGCAGCGCGTGCAGTTCGGCGCGTTCTCGGCCGGCCAAGACGTCCGGCTGAGCGGCCAGCCAGCGGGCGGTTTGGTCTTCGAGCCAGCGCAGCGAGCGGTACCCGGCGGCGGCCGTGCGTTCATTGTCTGCCTGCCGGAAGACGTCATTGAAGATTTCTAGGGAAACGGGCCCGGTGTAGCCGGCTTGGATGACGCGGCCGAAGAACTCGTCAAGGGCGAAGGAGCCCTCGCCGGGAAAGAGCCGGTGATGCCGGGACCACGACAGCACGTCCATCTGCAGGCGAGGCGCGTCCGCCAGCTGTAGGAAGAACAACTTTTGCGGGTCCATCAGGGCGATCGCGGTGGGGTCCGCGCCCTTGGACAGGATGTGAAAGGAATCGAGGCAGCTGCCCACGTTCGGGTGATCGGTCAGTTCGACCAGCCGGTGTGCGTGGCGGTAGTCGTTGACGTAGCGGCCCCAGGCTAGGGCCTCGTAGGCGACCTTGATGCCAAAGTCTGCGGCTACCTCTCCGAGCCGGTGGAGCTGTTCGGCGATGAGGGCGTCGTCGTGGATCTGTGCCGTGGCGACGTTGGAGCAGACCAACATCATCTTCACGCCCAGCTGCTCCATGGTCGTGAAGGTCGCAGCCGCCCGCTTCAGGTTCCGGCCGAGCTGGTCTTCAGTGACGCCCTCAAAGTCCCGGAAGGGCTGGTACAGGTCCAGGCTGAGTCCCAGGTCGGCCGCGAGCGCGGCGATTTCCGTGGGTCGTTTCGCGGAGACGACGAGGTCTTGTTCGAAGACTTCGACGCCGGTGAAGCCGGCATTGGCGATGGCGGCGAGCTTGTCCGGCAACGATCCGGAGATGCAGACGGTGGCGATGGAGGTGTGCATGGTTTAGGCGACGGCCCTTTCCGTGGCGATGAGTTCGTTGAAGTGCCGGCGCATCCGCTCTTCATCGGCCTTGCGCCCGGTGAACAACTCGAAGGAATCAATGGCTTGGCCCACGGCCATGTGGCCCCCGTCCATGACGATGCAGTCTGCGTCCCGGGCGGCGCGGACGAGTTCGGTGTCGATGGGGCGGTAGATGGCGTCGGCCACCCACATCTGCGGGCGCAGCCAGCCGGTGTCGATGGGGCACCCCGGGTGATGGGCCATGCCCACCGGGGTCGCTTGGACGAAACCGTCGACGACCTTCATGACGTGTTGAACCTGGGCCACCTCGATCGGCACGATGCGCGCTGCGGGGAAGCTCTTGGCCAGCCGGCAGGCCTGCGCCTGCGCGGCGGTGTGGTCCAGATCCGCCAGGAAGAGTTGTTGGACGCCGGCCTGCAGGAGCGCAAAGCCAATGGCGGACCCGGCTCCCCCGGTGCCCAGTTGCAGCACGCTGCCCAGCAGGTCTGCGGGGATGGTGTTGCGCAGGCCGCGGCCGAATCCACTCACATCTGTGTTGTAGCCGCAGCTGACCTCGCGCAACAGCACGGTGTTGACGGCACCCAGCTCGGCAGCCATCGGGGCCACCGTGTCCAGGCAGCCGAGCACCTCTTGTTTGTGCGGATGCGTGACGTTGAAGCCGGTGAAACCCAGATCGGCGGCATATTGGAGCAGCTCGGCCAAGCTGTAACCCAGACGCGCGGTGTCGATCGGGCGGTAGAGCAGCGGCAGGCCCTGTTCGGCGGCCTCGCGTTCGATCATCGGCGGGGTCAGCGAGACGCCCACCCCGTGGCCGAGCAGGCCGATGAGTTGAGATTCGTGTGGCAGACTCATGGTGTTCTTCCTTTTTGTTGTGCACGTGTTGCAAACTTGTTTCATGGCTGCACCAACCATTCGCGATATCGCCGCTCTGGCCGGGGTCTCACCTTCCACCGTGTCCCGGGCGTTGGCTAAACCCCAGATGGTCGCGCAAGAGACCCTTGATCGGGTTCAGCAGGCCGCCCAACAATTGGGCTACCAACCGCACCCGGTGGCGCAGTCGCTGGCGCTGCGTCGGACGGGAAACATCGGGCTGATTGTCCCGGACATCGCCAATCCTTTCTTTGCGCCGCTGGTCAAGACCCTGCAGCGTGACGCGCGTGCAGCCGGTTATTCACTTTTTGTGGTCGACACTGATGAGGACGCCGATCAGGAGTGGGAGCTGGCCCAAGCCCTGATCCGCCAAGTCGATGGTCTGGTCATCGCTTCCTCACGCCTGTCGGATGAGCGCATCCGCGAGCTGGCGGAGCGGTGTCCCACCGTGACCCTCTCCCGCATGGTGGAGGGGGTGAGCGGGGTGGCCACCCCGGCCGGGGTTGGCTTGACCCAAGCCGTGGAACTGCTGGCTGCCTTGGGCCACACCCGCATCGCCTGGGTCTCCGGTCCGGCCGCCAGCCTGACCGCTGCCGAACGGCAGTCCTCCGTGGAGAGCGCCGCCGCCGGCAATGACGTTGAACTCATCTCGTTGGGTCCTTTCTCTCCAACGCTGAACGCTGGTGTGCGGGCGGCCGAGCTGGTGCGGGCCAGGGGCGTGACCGCGGTGATGTGCTACAACGACTTGATCGCTCTAGGCACCCTGCAACAGCTGCAACAGCGCGGAGTCGCTGTGCCCGGGGACGTCTCGGTCGTGGGCGTGGACGATGCGGCATTGGCCGTGCTGGTCGCTCCGCGGTTGAGCACCGTGCGCATCCCGATCTGTGCGGCGGGGGCGGCCGCGTTGGGAATCTTGCGGCGGATGTTGGACGGCAACCAGACGCCGGTGCACCAGACCATGGACGGTGAACTCATCGTTCGGGAGTCTTCTGGGCCGGCCCGGTCTGATCAAGCGCCGCAAGGTTAAGCTGGCTGTTCTCCCGGCCCGACCAGGCGGAACCGGCGGAGATAAACAGGCTGACCGCGCCGAAGATGGCCACCGGCAACCAGTTGTGGCTTGGGCCCGCCAGCGCCGCCGCGATGGCCGGGGCGAAGCCTCCGATCAGGTAGCCCAGTTGCGTACCGACGGCGACGCCGGTGTAGCGCACCCTTGCCGGGAACATCTCGGTGTAGAGCGAGCCTTGGATGCCGTTGGCGCCGGCGCCCATCCCGGAGAGCAGGACCGCGCCGATCAGCACCGGCCAGAACTCGCCGGTGTTGACCGCCCACAGGAACGGGAACATCATCAGCCCGGCCATGACCATGGAGCCGGCAAAGATCGGCCGGCGGCCAACGCGGTCTGAGAGCTTGGCCCAGAACGGAATCACGAGGATTTGGGTGAAGTTACCCAGCGTGGTGGCCAGCAGGTACTTGGCAGGGTCCATGCCCACCTCGTCCGAGGTGGCCAACGACAGCCCGTAGACCATGAGCAGGGTGCCGAACACGGACAGCAGGCAGCAGCCGATTACCCGCAGCAGGGCGTGCCAGTGCTGGGTAAACACCTCGGCAACCGGGACCCGCTCGATCTGCTGGGTGGCCTTGGCCACCTTGAAGGAATCAGTTTCATCCACGCTGCGGCGGATGAACACGGCCACCAGCGCCAACGGACCCGCGATCAAGAACGGGATGCGCCAACCGTAGACCAGCAGCGCCTCGGTGGGCATGAGCGCCACGAACATGAACGCGGAGGAACCCAGGACGTTGCCCAGCGTGGTGCCGACCATGGTCCACGAGGCGTAAAGTCCGCGCTTGCCTTCGGGCGCGTGCTCGATCGACAAGGAGTTGGAGCCGACCTGCTCACCGCCGGCGGAGAGGCCCTGCACGAGGCGCAGCAGCACCAGCAGGATCGGCGCCATGATGCCGATCTGGGCGTAGGTGGGCAGCAGGCCGATCGCGACCGTGGCCAGCGCCATGAGGTTCAGCGACCACATCAGCGCGGTCTTCCGGCCAAGCCGGTCGCCGAGTCCGCCAAAGATGATCGCGCCGACGGGGCGGGCGATGTAGGCCACGCCGAAGGTGCCCAAGGACGCCAGCACCGAGCCCAGCTCCCCGAGCGGAGAAAAGAACGCGGGCCCGAAGACCAAAGCGGACGCACTGGCGAAGAGCATGAAGTCGTAGTACTCCACGGTGCTGCCGAAGAAAGCGCTCAACGCGGCCCGGTTGCCCATCTTTCGGCGACGTTCGGCGTCGGCTGTCATGCTCACAGTTTCTATCTTCTGTGCTCCGGTGGTCGTTTGCATAGGATCTCTCGATTCGTGTTTCATCACTGGCCTTGAAAAGGTGGTTTAAATCACTATGCAACCGGTTGCAGTGATGTGTCAATACGACTCTTCAAATTCAGAGCGCGGGGTTTCAACCGATTCGGGGCAGAAAGAAGACCTCCCCCACTGAAAATTCAGCGGAAGAGGGCCAGTGGAAGGCGGCGACTAGCCCGCGGCAACCTCCGCCGTCGGCGGCACCTCAGTCTTGCGTGGGATGAAGGAGGACACGTAGATCAAGACGATGCCCAAGGCAAGTTGCAGGAAGTTAATGTCCTGGAAGTCAAAGAACTCGGCGACGATCACGGTGTTCGCGGTTTCGGCTTCGATGCCGAGTTCTTGCAGCGTGGTTTGGCCGGTTTGCTTGGTGAAGAACGGGGCCAAGATCGACACTACGATGCTCAAGGCGCCCAGAACGAGTAGGCTGACGCGGGCGAAGCTGGTGTTCGGCTTGTTAGCCAGCACGCGGATCGCACCGATGGCTAGCAGGATGATGATGGCTAACATAAGCGTAATCTGGGCGCCTTCGGCGATAGCCAGATAGGCGGTGGTCAGTTGCAGAGGCTCGACCCCGTGGACTAGGTAGGTGGTCGAGGGCTCGGCGAAACCGCCTGGGTCTCCGGGGATCGGGATCGACTCCGGTTCCGCGCCGGGCATGGCATGGCCCTCAAGCATATTGATATGCATCTCGGTGGACGTGTGCGGGTTGAAGACGCCCTTCTCACTGAAAATCAGCAAAGCATAGATGAGAGTCTCGAAAGCTAGCGTCACCGAAGCGATGAGCGCGATAAGGGCGATCACCTTGTGTAATGGTCGGTACGGCGGGACGGTGGTCTGCTGGATCGTCATGATAAGAGGTCCTTCGCTGTTGTAGGGCGCCCCTTCTGATTCCAAGGTTAGACCTCAATTACCGATACGTCACCAGTTCAGGCACTCCTGAGATGCGGAAAAGCCGAACTGTTGTGGTTTCGTGATCTCGTCAGGATTGTTTCGCGTAGGTCCACAAGGCGACATCGAGCAGACGTAATGGTTCGGTATCTAGCACTACTTCATTTTTCGAGGGTATCTTCCGGATCTTTTCGAGCAAGGCAGCGAGCAGTTCTTGCACTTGCGTGTCGCGCAAGATGTGTCGAAACAACAGCCAATCTTCTCTGTAGTCTCGTTGTTTCTTGCGGTCCAAATAGGCACACACCACCGAATCACGGATCGGGAAGAGGTCCGGGCGTTTGCGGGCTACAAGCTTGCTCGACGTAGCCATCATCCTTGAACTCTTGTTGCCGGTTAGCCCCGTTCTCACCGCTATGTAGAACTCCTCCATCTTGTTGAAGTCCGTGGGAGTTGTGTCTTCAAGTCGTACAGCAGGCAGAGCCCCGAGCTTGTCACTAATATTCGTGCTGAGTTCCTCAGTATCGAGGATCCGTCTAACCATGTTGGCAGGTGTTCTTACGCTAAGCAGACGGACTGCGAACAGATCTGTTGCCGTAATGCGCTCAGGATCGTTTGGTTCCAGACTTAGAAACGAATGTCCAACATTTTTCGTAGTGACATCGTAGTGTTCTGCCATCCGCTCGGGAGTTCCCTCGTCCTTGAGGGCCTTGAGAGTTTGCGTTAGTCCATGACTGAGAAATTCTTCTGATACATCCGGGAATCCGTTTTCCGATGCTGCAGCCACCAGTGTCTCCGTGTATTTTCCGCGCTGAACCGAACCTGATTCAACCCAAGTGCCCCTAAGACTAAGACACCGACACATCTATGTCGACGAATGGCTCTAGGTCCGTTCCGATAGATAGGAACCGAACTGTCGTGAGGGGTGAATCTGCCCTATGATGAAGCAATGAATTTCCGGGAATGTGCTGCCGAGCTTCTTGCCGCTCGTCAGGATTTTGGGATTGACGGTTCGTTGCACACCATCCAAGTGGTGGCTAACCGCTTACAACAGCAGTTTGGATTCGCTGAGCTGCCCCTGACCAATGCCCCGATATCCCTGTTCGAGGCTGACCCGGATGTTCGCGCTGATCGCGTCTCCAAGGTGTTGTCACTGGTGGACGCCCGTGCAGTCCAAGAGCTGCTGGATGAGGCGGTCCGCGAGCGCGTGCGACAACACTTCTCGGTCTCACTCATCAACTCTTTTGGGCCGACCAAGCGATGGTTCGGATTGCAGGAGCGCCGCAAAGCTTTCGCCGAGCGAGTCGCTCAGGAGCATGAGGATGGCCGGCGCATCACGGTTGTGTTTGAGGACGACCCGTCTGAGACGTTCGGGTTCGCGAACTTTCAGGTTTACGGGCACAGCCAATACCTGCGCGAATACATTTGGGCGTTGACGGGGATCATGCCCACCACCATCGGCTCCCCCGCCAATGAACACTACCGTCGCTGCGCCCAGGAAGACGGCGACTAAGGCTTTTTGCAGCTGATTTGGTTTTCAGTGCACACCTTGAACCATTGCGTGCACGAAGGCTAAATTGCTCTCGAATCGCGTCACCGCCCTGTGATTGACTTTCGGCACATTAATAGCTCAGTCCTTCTGGAAAGAAGCAGAAAGTCAAGGTTATGTCTGACCCGCAAAACACTCTCGCCCGTGACAAGTTGGGCGTTAGTGGCATCGTATTTCTTGTCCTGGCCGCAGTCGCACCTGTCACCGTCCTCGTCGTCGTTATCCCCCTGGCCACAGCACTTGGTAATGGCGGCGGGGTGCCGATTGCCATTCTTCTGGTGGCGCTCGCGCTGCTGCTCTTCGCGGTCGGCTACGCGCAGATCACCAAGGAACTGACGAACGCGGGTGGTTTCTACGCCATCGCGGTGCGCGGCTTGGGCCGCATTGCCGGCCTGATTACCGGTTTGATCGCGACCATTGGCTACAACGCGTTTGTTGCTGGTGCGCTGGGCACCATCGGATTCTTTGCCGGGATGGTCGTCATGCCGGAGCTGTTCGGCTTTGAGGTCGACTGGTTCCTCAGCGGCGTTGTCCTCTTTGTGATCGTGTTCTTCTTGGCCCGCTCCGGTATCGCAGTTAGCGCCGTGGTGCTGGCGATTGCGCTGGTCTTGGAAATCCTGCTGGTGTTCGGTTTCGCTCTCGCGGTCATGATCCAGACCGGTCTGGATCCGGCCATCTTCACCCCGGAGATCGTCACGGGCGGTTCGCTGTGGATTGGTCTGCTCTTAGCGGCCACCGCATTTATCGGCTTTGAAGCGACGGCGCTGTTTGGTGAGGAAGCCAAGGAGCCGCGCAAGACCATTCCTCGGGCCACCTACGCGGCGATCGTCATCATTGGTTTGATGCACGCCTTTGCCGCTTGGGCAATCGTCAGCGCCGTGGGGTTGAAGGAAGCCCAAGGCGTCGCGCTGGAGCACCTGGAAGACGGCGACCTGACCCTGATGGTCATTGGTGACTACCTTGGGCCGATCGGTGTGATCACCGCGCTGGTGCTGGTGGTTGTGAGCCTCTTTGCCGCCCAGTTGGCGTTCCACAACTCCGCCGGTCGTTACATCTTCGCGTTGGGCCGGGCCCGGGTGTTGCCGAGCTGGCTTGCTAAGACGAACGCCAATGGTGCCCCGGAACGGGCACTGTTGCTGAACCTGTTGTTCGCCATCGTGGTCGCGGCGTTGTTCCGGTTTATCTTCCCTGATCTGCCGTCGATCCTGACGCTGGTGCCGGTCGGTCTTGGCTTCGCCACTTTGTCCATCATGATCGTGCAGGCTATCGCGGCCATCTCCGTGGTGTCCTACTTCCGGAAGAAGAAGGATCCTCGCTGGTTGAGCACGTTCGTCGCCCCAGGGTTAGGTTTCTTGGCGCTACTGCTGTTCAGCATTATGGCGCTGGTGAACTTCCCGACCGTGGCCGGATCCGACGAGCCGTACGTGCTGGTTCTGCCGTGGCTGCTGTTGATCGCCATCATTGGTGGCATCATCCACGGGCTGTATCTGAAGTCGAAGCGCCCAGACATCTACGTCGGGCTCTCGGACGATCTTGAGCAGTTCGACGAGGAGCTGGCCCAAGCTCAACGTGAGGACGCCCCGGAAGCCCGGGTCTAACCATGGCAGCGGCTAGCTTGGATCTGCCCGAGCGTGTCATCGTCACCGGTGGCACCTCGGGGATCGGCCGGGCGTGCGCCGAGCTGTTCGCTGCAGCTGGCTGCGGTGTCGGCATCATTTCTCGTTCACAGCAGCGGGCAGATGCCGTCGCCGCTGAGCTAGCCGCAACAAGTTCTGGAACTGTTTTCGTTGCTGCTGCGGATGTGGCAGATGAGACCGGGATGCAAGCGGCTATCGATCAGCTCGCAGGAGAACTAGGCGGCGTGGATGCCCTGATTGTTTCGGCCGGGATCGCCGGTGAGACCGGGGCGTTGCTCGGAACGGCCACCGTGGATGGTTTTCGCCAAGTCATGGAAACGAATGTGGTCGGGGCGTTCATCGCGGTGAACTGTGCGCTGCCCTATCTCACGGAGAGCCCGGACGGCAGCATCGTTTTGCTTGGCTCGGACTCCGGCTTCGTCGCCGTGCCGGGCATGATCGCCTACAACGCTTCCAAGGGGGCGATCGTGCAGCTGACGCGAGCGCTGGCCACCGAGGCGTGGGAGCGCCGAGGCATTCGAGTCAACAGCGTGGCTCCGTCCATCGTTGATACGCCGATGGCCCGGCATGATTTGGGCGATGAGCTCATGGATGATCCGCCCTTCCCGCTGCAATCCCCACAGGATGTGGCGTGGTCCGTCGCCTACCTGAGCAGCCGCCAAGCTAGGGCTGTCAATGGGACCACTTTGCTCAGTGATTTTGGTTTTGCTGGCAGGTCCTCGTTCCCAGCCTGATCGGAAGGAAACACATGTCTGAGAAGATCCCCCACCGTGACACCGCCGAAGCGGCGCTGAAGGCATTCGGGTTGCTGCCCCAGGCGCGGATCGACTTCGTCAAACAACGTGAGAACACCGTCTTCAAGGTCACGGACGGCAAGGACGAATATGCCCTGCGGGTTCACCGTCACGGTCACCGGCATGACGATGAGGTCCGTTCCGAGATCCTGTTCATGGAGAATCTCTTTGAGCAGGCGCTTCCCGTCTCCCAAGTGGTCCGCACGGAAGCTGGTGAACCCTTCGCGGTGCTGCCAGATGGTCAAGGACGGCAGGTACAGGTTGATCTGCAGCGCTGGGTTCCGGAGTCGGCACAGTTCGATGACTCGACTCTGACGTGGCAGGGTCAGGGCGTGACCACGGTGGAGGATTTCACTACGTTTGGTCAGCTCTGTGGCCGATTCCATCGGGCCTCGGCACGCACCCCACGGATTCCCGGGTATCGCCGTGATGCGTGGGATCTGCAGGGGCTCACCGGTGATGCTCCCCTGTGGGGCGTGCCCTCACGTTTAGCTACGGACCCAGCACAGGCCCAAACTTTGGCCGAAGCGGACACGTTCATTGCCGAGCGGCTGACTGAGCTCGGCACATCCGCTGATGTTTACGGCGTGATCCACGCGGACTTCACACCGGAGAATGTGTTGCGCTCCCCCACCGGTCTGACACTGATCGATTTCGATGACTTTGGCGAGGGCTGGTGGGCCTTCGATCTGGCTACGATCTTGTTTTGGTACTCCCAGCATCCGCGCTACGAAGAGTTCAAGATGGCCTTGTTGACCGGATACCGAAAGTATTTTGAACTGCCACAGCAGGCGGTCAGTACATTAGATGCCTTGATCGTGGCCCGCGGCATGACCTATCTTGGGTGGGCGGCAGACCGGCCCACCGACCAGACCAGCGCATTCCTAAAGGCAGCCGTGCTGCCAGTGGTGGTGCGCATGGCAGAATCTCTCCTCTCGACTGGACGGATCCGAAAGGTTCACCCATGACGACTCCTTCATCTGACGCGCTCCTGCAGCGCCGCTACCAGACACTGGGTGAATACTCGCCCCTGTTCTACGATGAGCCACTGCATTTCACCTCTGCCCAGGGCACGTGGCTGACCACCGCAGAGGGGGATCGCTACCTAGACGGATACAACAATGTCCCTCAGGTGGGGCACTGCAATCCGCGCATCGTTGAGGCCGTAGCGGCCCAGATGGGCACCTACAACGTGCATTCGCGCTACCTCAACGACGTATCCGTAGAGTATGCCGAGGAGTTGTTAGCCACCTTCGATGAGTCGCTGGACCGGGTCTACTTCACCAATAGTGGTTCGGAAGCGAATGATCTGGCCCTACGGATCGCCCGCAAGTTCACTGGCAACCGCGGCGTGATTGTCACCGACTTCAGCTATCACGGCAACACCACGGCACTGGCGGAGCTGACGACCGGGCTGGCTGTTTCCGAGGCTCGCCCCGACTACATTGGCACGATCACGATCCCGGATCTCGATTTCGCCGATGGAGCAGCAGAGAGCGACCTCCGACAGCAGGCACTGGAACAGGTGGACGCTGTCATCGAAGAACTCGAGGCGGCAGGACATGGTCTGGCCGCGATTCTCTTTGATCCGGTGTTCTCCACCGAAGGGTTGCCACGCCTCCCGGAAGGATACATAGACGGGCTGCTGCAGCGAGTCCGTGCCGCCGGTGGAGTCGTGATCGCCGATGAAGTCCAGGCAGGATTGGGCCGACTCGGCGCCTACTGGTGGGGTCACCAGTCGATGGGCATTGTCCCGGATCTTGCCACACTTGGTAAGCCGCTTGGCAATGGTTTCCCGCTCGGCGGTGTGGTCACTCGGGCCGAACTCATGGACAGTTTCAGCAGCGAGAACATGTACTTCAATACCTTTGGCGGCAGCCCAGCGGCTTCGGCGGCGGGCCGCGCTGTTCTGGCAGAGGTCCGCGAGCGCGACTTGTTGGCGCATTCGGCCAAATTGGGTGAAGTGATTAAGCGTCGCCTGCAAGAGATAGCCAATCGGCACCCGGAGATTGCCGTTGCCAAGGGCACCGGATTGTTTTTTGGTTTGGCTCTCCTTGATGCAGAGAAGAATCCGGATCCTCATCTGGCGAAAGCCGTTGTGGAGGGGATGGTCCGGCAGAACATCCTGATCAGCAAAATCGGTCCGGCCGACAATATTTTGAAGATTCGACCTCCCCTGGTGATCACCGAAGAGGAGGTCGATCTCCTGCTGACTACGCTAGAGCGCGTCTTGGACGCGGCACTGGCCCAAGACTGACGCGCGGCGGCTCCACTACTGAGTCTTCAGTTCCAGTGACTGGTCGATCTGCTGCAGCAGCTCATCGGTCAGGGTGTCTTCGTTACCGACGATCTCCACGGCCGTCACGTTGTTGGTGACGGGATGCTGGAAGAACCACCAGCGGCCGACCATCTTGCTGCCATCGTTGGCGTCGTACTCGAAGTCGGTCACGTAGCCTTTCTTGGCGCCCTTGAGGTCTTCATCGCGTCGATTGTTGGCTTTGAACCCTTCCCCGTAGAGGCCACCAGCTTGGGCCAAGCCGAACAGTTCGGCTTCGGCCATATCCGGGTGAGGGGTGTCACCGAAGACTGGGGCCACACGCAGGCGCACCTTAGGGTTGCTCGGATCGTCATCGAGTCCGACCTTCCAGGTCTCGCTCAACCCTTCTGCTGGGGTTTCTTCCCACGTTTCGGGCGCTGAGACGGAGATATCACCGAGCTTCACGGTGCCGTCTGCTTCACGAGTCACCATAGTCTCACCGGTTTCTCCGGTATCCGTCTGCTCGGTGTTCTCTGCCGGGGCAGATGTTTGCTCTTGCGTCTGGTTGGTGGCAGGAGCGCTTTCGGTTGTCACCTGAGGTGATTCTTCGGTCTTGTTCTGCGGTGCTGTGGCACATCCTGTGAGCAGGAGTGCGGCTGCACATGAGAGTGCACCTACGCGGATGGTCAGATTGTTTTTCACGGTCTTTCCCTTCGCTTGAGCAGTACGACCCCCGACCACGCTTCATTCATCAGCGTGGCGCATCTGCACCTTCAATGTGACCCACCCTAGACGAAGGCAGGTGCCGGTTTCATGAAGATGAAGTTATCCGTGTGTGAACCATTTTCTTGGTGGTATCCACCAAATATTTCCTTCAACCCTGATGATGTAGCTCTGTGGGCCGGTTGGCGTGTAGTCTTCCTACAGCTCCTGAAAACACGACCACACAGACGGAGAAGCTGAATGTCCGCCCCTTCCACACTGTCTTTCAACGCCCTCGCCGAGGACGTCCTTGCCGGCTCTTCCGTGACGGCTGACCAAGTTTTGGCGATTTTGCAGGCTCCGGATGAGCAGTTGATGGATTTGGTGGCGGCCGGGGCCCGGTTGCGCCGGGAACACTTTGGCAACCGGGTGAAGCTGAACTACCTGGTGAGTCTGAAGTCTGGTCTCTGCCCGGAGAACTGCAACTACTGCTCCCAGGCGCTGGGTTCCACCGCCCCGATCTTGAAGTATTCTTGGCTGTCCCCGGAGAAGGCTCTGGAGCAGGCCAGCCACGGCATTAACGGTGGCGCCAAGCGGGTCTGCTTCGTGGCCTCCGGTCGTGGCCCGGCCAACCGTGACATCGACCGGGTTGGCGAGATTGTTTCCACCCTGCGGGACGAGCACCCGGACGTCGAGGTCTGCGCCTGCTTGGGTCTGCTCAAAGACGGTCAGGCCGAGCGGCTGCAGGAAGCCGGTGTGGATGCCTACAACCACAACATCAATACCGCTGAGTCGCACCACGAGAAGATCGTGCAGACTCACACCTACGAAGATCGCACCGACACCATCGAGAAAGCCAAGGGCGCGAACCTGTCCCCGTGCAGCGGCTTGATTGTGGGCATGGGCGAAAGCGACGAGCAGCTGGTTGAGGCCCTGTTTGCGCTGCGTGATCTGGACTCGGACTCGATCCCGATCAACTTCCTGATCCCGTTCGATGGCACCCCGCTGGCTGGGACGTGGGAGCTGACCCCGACCAAGTCATTGAAAATCGTGGCGGCGGCCCGCTTTGTATGCCCGGACAAGGAAATCCGGTTGGCTGGTGGACGCGAAATGCACCTGCGTTCGCTGCAGGCCACCGCCCTGCACTTGGCGAACTCCATCTTCTTGGGTGACTACCTGACCTCTGAGGGTCAGGCCGCGAACGACGACCTGGCGATGATCCGCGACAACGGTTTCGTGATCGAAGGCTCCGAAGAGGAACTAGCTGCAGCTTCGACCAAACCTGTGCCACGCAAGCGTGGAGCCGGCACCGAGGCTGCCCCGAACGCCTAACTCATTTGGTTTCATGAGGATGGGCAGTGGGAACCCGTTCTAGATAAACGCACGGCCCATCCACATAGAACCAAATACGAGCCGACCCACCGAGTGTGGGTTTATGTTGCCAACGATCATGTTTGCGACCGTCCCGAGTGATCTTCCCTAGCTCACCCTTGAGTGGATAGTTTCTAGGCGTCTGCTCTAAAGGAGTTTTCGTAAGAAAATCCCACGAGTCTGCAAGCGCATTCCGTTGAGTAGCGCAGAGGTCGCGCCACCCCTTTTCCGCGTCTCGGCTGGCGCACAGTATTTCGTATTCGGATTTCTTTGTCGGTCGCGGAGCCGGACGTTTTTTGGCCATACTTTATGGTCGGTCTAGAGGTATCTCATCCTCGAGCCACTCAACAGGCTCCTGCCCAAGTCCTGCCGCAATAGCGGTTGCTGTCTCTTTCCAGGTAGTGAGCGTAGCGGCCGCTAGGTATGGTTGCTTGGTTGCGAAGGACGCACGAGCTGAGTCAACCAACTCTTTTGCACAAGCTTCCCTATCTTCCTCGGAAAGAGCATGCATCCAGGAAAATCTGTCGGTCATGCGTTCCGTCAGGGTTCCGTTGTCATCGGTCGTCACGGCGATGAGATCAGCGGCAAATTCAAATAATTTTTGTTGCGCATCAGAGTCACGCTCCGTCATGAGGATCAACGTTTCGGCGTTACGTCGGGTGACTCGAACCGGATGGTCTTCGGCTGCGCCGAACACCTCGGCAGAATTTCTACTCAACTCAGATGAGTTGAATTCAGTACGTGTGGTCATTGCAGGCATAGATACATTGTACTTCAGAAGTAATTCTGAACTCCATCCGGGTGGTCCCACTAATTCGTGAGTGTGCGGTTGTAGTCCAGCGCCGTCTTCAACCAGAACTCCAAGATCTCATCATCAGCGACGATAAATTCGTCAACGCTGACCCAGCCCGTGCCCATGCTGCGCCCCTCACCCATTTCAGCCTGACTCGCCTCTTCCCGGCGCAGCAGCTCTGCCTGGTCTTCTGGACAGACATGGACAAGGAGTTTGCCGTCTCGACCCGCGCTGACGGCCAGCTTCTCATTCACCATGAAAGCTCTGCCACCGAACATGGTGACCTCGCGGACGGACACGTCCTGAGGTAATGCTGCCCGGATACGCTCGAGGAGTCTGTCTTGCATGCTGGCCACCGCGCTCTCGGCTACTCGTTGTGTAGGGTCAGCGTACTCCCGTACGTGGACCAGCGGTAGGCTTTGAGCAAGATTCGTCGGCAGCGGGTTCTACCGGGTCTAGAGTAGAAGGTATGGAACGTGTAGTGCTGCTTGATGCTCGAGGCAATCCGACCGGTTCAGCGGACAAGGCAACTATTCACACCGCTGATACCCCACTGCATCTAGCGTTCAGCTGTTACCTGCTCAACGACTCCGGCCAGTTGCTCCTCACCCGCCGGGCGCTTTCAAAGAAGACCTGGCCCGGGGTGTGGACCAATAGTTTTTGCGGCCACCCGGCACCGGGCGAAGAGGTCTTTGACGCAATCCGCCGCCGCGCCTACGAGGAGCTCGGCACCACTGTCGAGGACATTCAAGTGGTACTCCCGAAGTTCCAGTACCGGGCCATCGATGCCAGTGGGATTGTCGAGAATGAGATCTGTCCGGTCCACCTAGCCCGAATTAGCTCCGATCTGGCCCCCAATCCGGAAGAAATCGCCGAATGGGCTTGGGCCGACCCTGCCGCGGTGATCGATTCAGTCACGAACACCCCGTTCGCGTTTAGCCCTTGGCTCGTGGAACAGCTTCCTGACGTGGCACCAGCTTTGCTCGAACTGTCCGAACAGGCGCGTGCCCAGTGAACCCGCTGATGCCTATGGTTCTTCACGCGGGGATTCGCCCAACCAGTTTGCGAGAAGACCTGATGGGATTCCTCGATATCACCGGGCCCTTCCTCTTTTATTTGGTCGTGTCCGGTCTGGTTTTTGCGGGAACTGCCCTGTTTTTGGGTGTGTTTATCCCCTTCGTCACCGGTGACACCCTGCTCTTCGCCGCCGGTCTGATCGTGGCGGCCAACGACCAGCTCAATATCGTCATTCTGACCGTCTGCGTGGGCATCGCCGCGTTCCTCGGGGACCAAGTCGGCTACGTGATCGGGCAACAGACTGGCAAACAATATCTGGCCAAACGTCGCGGCAAACGCGTGCAACAGGCGGTCCACGCGGCCGAACGCTTCTACGATCGCTACGGCTGGTGGTCTGTGGTCATTGCTCGCTTTGTCCCGTGGGGGCGGGTATTCATCCCGGTGATCGCCGGGGTCGGTCGGATGAACTACGCCAAGTTCATCAGCAGCAACATCGTCGGCGCGCTCGCCTGGGGCGTGGGTCTGAGCCTGATTGGCTTCTACTCCGCGTCCATCCCCGGAGTCAAGAACGCCGCGTACGTCATCGCAGCCTTGGTGTTCTTGATGTCGGTCATCGCCGGAATCCGCACCTATCGGGAGGACCGCAAAGAACGCCTCCGGCAGGCCGAACTGAAGTCTTAGGCGCGGTGGCCGGCCGCCCACGCCTGGGTCCGCCACGGGCTCTGGCTATCCTGCAGCAGCCAGTCGATGGCCTTGCGGTAGGGCTTGTTCCCGCGCCGGGAGAAGTTCTCCAACCCGACCACGTAGCTGCGCCCGTACTGCTCCCAGCTGTCAAAGTTAGCCGCGGCCTGTGTGCCCAGCACGGCCGAGTATCGTTCAGCCGACGCTTTGTCGATCATGCCCAAGTTGCCGGCCCACCGGACGAGGTTGGCAAAGCGTGCCACATCGAAACCTAAGCCGAAATCTTCATCCTGCGGGTTCATTGGGCTCAATGTTTCCAGCGATTTCAGGGTGTTCTGAATGGTCTTGTGGGCCTGCTCGGAGTTGCGCACACCCCAGTCACGGCGCATCAGCCCACGCAGCATGGCGTGCTGGACCGTGGACCCAAATCCAAAGTAGGCCTGATCTGGTGAAACGCCGGTGCGGTTGGGGAACCGGTCCATCTCCATGCGCGCGTAGGGCGCGGCCAAGGCGGCCGAGAACCGTAGCCACGGGTCCTGCTGGATTGGCGCGTTCTTGGTCCCCGGACCGGAGGCGTACTCCTTGGCGCGTTTGCCTCGAATCGTGAATGCCACCGTGAGAACGACAATGCAGAAGACGATGACCGCCGCAAACAGAATCCCGACGAACATCCACTGATCTGGCGCCATGAGGCTGCCCCCTTTCACAAAAAGATGTTCTGACAGTACCATCCGGTTCGAGGCAATCAGGACAGTTCAACCCAAACGTGGGCACAGCAGTTTTACTACTGAAAAGTACGTCGGATTTGACGGCCCGTTCACGTCATCCTGGGTTACATTTCTGCGCAAGCATCGGGCCTTCGTGACGGGCAAAAGCAAGCTTGCTGTGAAAGTCAAGGGCTAACCGGAAATGAAAGTAGCCTGTGCCACCATGAATGCAGTGAACCTACCGCCCCTACCGACCGGGGCGACCGCCTACTGGAATGCCGCCCCGGGCCGCGGAGAGCTACTGACACCCTGAGCCTGTTTCAGGTTTTCGGTTACCTGTACTTGCTGGTCTCCGGGGTTCTGACATTGCGCGCTCTTTTCGACGTGTTACGTCGACGCAGCGGGGCACGTTAAACCTAAGCTCGGGATATGAAAGGCTTGGGTTTACCCTCGGACATGAAAGCAGCGTGTTCAACCATGGATACCGTGAACGATCCGCAAGTAACGACCGACGCAACCGCATATTGGACCATCGAACCACGCACCGGTGAACTCCGACACGAACAACTCCCCCAGCCGGGAGTCGACGAGGCCCGCGTGCGCACCCTGTATTCGGGTATCAGCCGGGGCACCGAAAGCCTTGTCCATGCAGGAGATGTGCCGGAATCTGTCGCGGACATCATGCGTGCACCCAACCAAGTCGGGAGCTTCCCTTTCCCCGTGAAATACGGGTACTTGAACGTCGGTGTGGTGGAAGACGGCCCGGACAGCTGGCTGGGTCGACGCGTGTTCAGCCTGTTCCCCCACCAAGATCAGTACATCGCACCCCTAAGCTCTCTGACCCGGCTGCCGGATGAACTGCCAAGCCGGCGGGCGCTCCTCGCTGGAGCTGTCGAAACGGCCATCAACGCTATCTGGGACAGTCCGCCGCTCTACGGCGACCGGATCGCGGTGGTCGGCAGCGGTCTGATTGGCGGGTCTGTCGCAGTTTTGCTCAGTCAGTTCCCGGTGGAGCGCTTACAGATTGTGGACCCGGACCCCGCGAAAGAACATTTCGCGCAGAAACTTGGCCTGCGGGCCGAATGGGTGCACCCTGACGACGCTCTGGAAGACTGCGACGTTGTTTATCACGCTTCGGCTTCCGAGTCCGGCCTGGCGACTGCGCTGAGTCTGCTCGGTGTAGAAGGCGAAATGGTCGAGTTGTCCTGGTACGGCGAGCGCACCCCTCAAGTGCCTCTTGGCGCGAACTTTCACGCCCGCCGACTGACTATTCGAGCCAGCCAGGTCAGTCAGGTCGCAGCCGCCCGGCGAGCCCGGAAAACTGCGGCCGATCGGATGGACCTTGTGCTCACCGCGCTGGAGAACCCGGTGTTTGATGAGCTGCTCGGCTCGGACCACAGCTTTTGGCAGCTGCCGGACGTGATGGAGCGGTTGCATAGCTCCACCCCCAGTGGTCGTCTTGAAATTGTTGATTACGAAACCACCTAAGGAAGATCGATGTACCGTCTGACCGTCAAGAACCACGTGATGATCGCCCACAGCCTGCCTGACCCTTACTTCGGGCCGGCAGCTGAGCTGCACGGAGCCACGCTTGTGGTGGAGGTGACCTGGCGTCGCCACGAACTGAATGAACATGCCGTCGTCATGGACATCGGTGAAGCGACCAGCATGCTCGAGGAGACCCTCTCCACGATCCGCTACAAGAACCTCGACGATCATGAGGCGTTCAAGGGTAAGCTCAGCACCACCGAAGCGATCGCCACCTACATCAGTGAAGACTTGCGCACCCGCTTTGATGAGTCCGAGTTCGCAGGTCTAGAAGTGCTGCTGCGCGAGAACCCAGACGCGTGGGCCTCCTACGACGTGGATTTCGCTTAGACCGGTTTCCATGAGCTTCACGTTCGTCGTCCCAGCTGAGTTACCCGGTCCCAGCGGTGGGACCGTGTACAACGAGTCGATGATGCGTGCGCTCACAGACCTTGGCGAGAACGTCCACCGGCAAGACATCTCTGGGCTCTGGCCGGACCCGGGTCACGAAGCCCACGCCGAGCTGGCCTGCGGGCTTGCGCCTAGGGGTCACTACCTCGTGGACGGAATCATCGGGTTGGCGGCGCCGGAAGTTCTCGCTGATGCCCAGGCCGACGGCAGCAAGATCCATATCTTGGTGCACTCGCTGCTCAGCGACACCTTTTTCGGAGAAGACCCGTCCCGGGACCACGAGTTCGCTCGGCACCAAGAAGAAGCGCTGCAGCTGGCCGATTCGGTGATTTGCACCAGCAGCTGGGCGCAGGCAATGGTTGAGGATCGTTACCGGCTAAACCATATTCACAGCGTTCTTCCCGGGACAGATCCGGCTGCGGTGGCCTGCGGTTCCCAGCCACCAAGGATCTTGATGTTGGGCTCGCTGACGCGGGTCAAGAACCAACTCGTTGCCCTTCAGGCCCTGACGCAGCTGACCGATATCCCTTGGCAGGCCAGCCTAGTGGGTTCGACGGACAGCGATCCGGAGTATGCCCGCGCGGTGCAGGAATTCATCCGCGACAATTTCGCTGCCGGCCGCGTTCAGCTTCACGGGGTGCAATCCGGCGCAGAGCTGGAAACGATCTGGCAGGCAACGGATCTGCTGGTGTTGACCTCGACCACGGAAACCTACGGCATGGTGGTCACCGAAGCTTTGGCACGCGGCATCCCGGCCATTGTCCCAGCCAACACCGGTGCAACCGAAGCGTTGACCGGTTCTGCAGAAACAGCTTCGACGGCTGACGATCTGCCCGGTGCGATCCTTGATCCATCTGATCTAGAGACCCTAGTCCAAGTACTGCGGACCTGGTTACTCGACACCATGCAACGGCACCTCTGGCGAGCAGCAGCCCTCCAACGCAGAGACGAACTTCGCTCGTGGACCACCGCGGCACGCGAACTGAAGGGACTGATCCACGGATGACACAACTTTTCCAACGAGCCGCACACGATTGGTTGACGCTGCGCCAGAAACCCGACGCCCGCGCTCGCGAGCGCGCACGCGACCTCATCACCACACTGAATGAGCATTTCGCGGATTCAACCGAAATCACGATCCTAGATTTGGGTGCAGGCAGCGGCGCCAACATGCTCTGGTTGTCCCAACATCTGCCCACGCCTCAACGGTGGAGACTAATTGATCGGGACGCCGAGCTCCTCGAAGCCGCCCAGCATGTGCAGGCACCCCCGCATGTTCTTGGCGTGGAGGCAGAATTGCGCAGTCTCGATGAACTGACCGTCGACGAAGTCAGCGAGGCAGACCTAGTAACCGCTTCTGCTGTCTTGGACGTGCTCTCCTTTGCCCAATTGGACGGGCTAGCCGACCTTCTCTCTCACGCGCAGGTTCCAGCACTGTTCAGCCTAAACGTCACCGGTAAGGTGGAGTTCTCCCCTGATGAGCCGCTCGATCATGAGCTGACCGAAGCGTTCAATGAGCACCAACACCGATCGGGACTGGCCGGACCGCAAGCCGCCACCTACCTGGCCGAAAAGCTTGAGGCGGCGGGTCTCCGTGTTTTAACCGCCGACACCGACTGGCTTGAAGGGACTAATTCCCGAGAGCACCAGTCCGATGAAGCCTTCGTAGATCGGTACCTGACTGAACGGGTCGCCGCCGCGCTAGAGCAACGCCCAGATTTGGCGGAGGACGCGGCCGCGTGGCTGCGCCAACGACAGACACAGCTCAGCCAAGGGACATTGACGGTCCGAGTTGGGCACCACGACATCCTTGTGCTGCCTGCATGATCGATACCCGGAAGGTCCTGTTTAGCCTCCTGCAGATCGCCGTCACAGTCGGATTGCTAGTCTGGCTTATTCGTTGGCTGGGCGTCGGCCCGTTTCAGGAAGCAATCAGTTCCTTGACCGTCTTCTCCGCCGTGGGTGCTCTGGCAATCGGCACAGCTGCGACGCTGGTGCAGGCCCGTCGCTGGCGGTTGATATCTAGCGGTTACAACATTCACGTGGGGCGCAGAGAGGCCGTGGCGAAGTGCTGGCAGGCAGGGTTTCTGAACTCGATTCTTCCCGGCGGTCTAGCCGGCGATGCGGTCCGAGCTGTTGAGCAACGCAGATCCAGCACGTGGTCCGGCAGCATTGGTTCGGTGCTGGGAGAGCGGCTAGCAGGTACCGCGGTGATGTTTGCGGCTGCGACGATTGCGCTTTACCCCGCCTACCCCAACGTAGGTGTTCTTGCCGCTCTTCTGACGGCGGGCACAGTGCGCATTGCGTGGCCGTCTCTGAAAAGGCTGGTCGGTTCCGTGCGCTGGGAAGTCTTTGGTCTCGCCGCTGCGGGCTGGGTTCTGTTCGCGGCTTTGTTCTTGATAGCCGTGATGACGACCGGCGCCACCGAGGTCCTCACACGGGCGAGTGCATATGAGGTTTTCGCGCTGACGGCGCTGACGCTCGCCGGGATGTCCGTTCCGCTGAGTCTGGGCGGTTGGGGTCCCCGGGAGGGAGCAGCCGCACTGGTGTTTCCACTGTTCGGCTCAAGCCCAGAAGTCGGTGTCGCGGTCGCGTTCAGTTACGGGATTCTCGCCCTGATTTCGGTTCTTCCCGGAGCTTTAGTACTGGTGTACCGTCTGCTGGTTCGGCCAAGACAGAAACTACCGCGTGGCGGAGAAGTCGAAGTCCGTACAGACGTCTTGCCCAAAGCCCATCCGACGGGTGGGAGCCGATAGAGCTTCCGAGAGTTTGTCAGTTCCGGAAAATCTTAGACCTGGCACCCCATCCCCGATCAGCACTGGGGCGCTCGTGACCATCAGCCGGTCGAGCACTTGTGCCTGCACGAAATCAGAGACGGTGACCCCGCCACCTTCGATCAGAACTCGTGTGAGTCCGCGCTCAGCGAGGATCTGAAGAATTTTCGCCGGTGTCAGTTCGGCAGCAGAAGCAACTCGAACCACCTCTACGTGGTCTGCCAAAGTTGAGGGTATTTCTGCCTCTTCTGTGACGATCCACAGGGTCGGTGCAGCCCCATCTGTCAGTAGATTCGATGTTTCTGGCACCCTTGCCTTGGGGTCGAGGATGACGCGAGTTGGGTTTTCACCACTGACAGCACGCACGGTCAGCTGACAGTCGTCGGCGGATACGGTCTGCGCGCCGACCACGACAGCGTCAACGATTGCACGTAAGCGGTGCAGGTGGGTACGATCCTCTTCTCCAGTCACAAAGCAGGCGTCGCCGGTTCGTGACGCGATGAACCCGTCCATGCTTTGACCCAGCTGGGCAATGACAAGCCGTTCTCCGGCCTCTACTAGGGGCCGGTACCACTCAATGAGTGGACCATCTGAGGTGGGCAAGGCCAGCTCGGGTACCGAACCATTTCGCAGGCTTTCCCATACTGGTTCCGACAGGCCCGCAGAGCTGTTCGGGTTGATCACTGCCGTGTCGCGAGGTTCTTGACCGCTCATGAAGTAGGACACCGTCTTTCAAATTCGAAGTTGGGAAGAGTACCTGACGAACTTATTGGGGTAATTGGTGTCCCATCCGATCTCGTTTCGTCGCTAAATAATCCCGATTGTGATCACCAACGCCGACCACCAGCGGCACCAGCTCGGTCACCGTGATCCCGTGTTCCTGGAGCTGACGCTGCTTCTCCGGATTGTTACTAAGCAAGCGCACACTGGAGATATCTAGGTCTTCCAGAATGGCTACGGCGGCGCTGTAACTACGGGCGTCCGCCGGGAAACCGAGTTCAAGGTTTGCCTCTAGGGTGTCTCGGCCCTGTTCTTGGAGCCTGTAGGCCAGAATCTTGTTGGCCAAGCCAATGCCACGGCCCTCCTGCCCACGGAGGTAGATGACCAGCCCACCTTGCTCGGCAATGTAATCCAATGCCGTATCCAGCTGTGGGCCGCATTCGCATTTGAGAGAACCCAAGGCTTCGCCGGTCAAGCATTCGGAGTGGACCCGCAGCAGTGCGGCTCCGTTGGAGTCTTTGAGCCGGTCTTCGGATGGGAAAATCGCGAGATGTTCCACGCCAGCAGGATCCCGGTAGACGAGCATCTGGAATATACCGTGGGACGTTGGCACGGTTGCCGCCGCTACTCTCTGCACTTCACCTGATGCCTCAGGGACGGGCCCGGTTGCCCGATCATCCCCGTGGTCAAAGGTTCCGTTGGCGGAAGCTGAAGGTGACGACACGGTATCTCCTAGGTTTGGAATATCAGAGTGAAGTTTTCGAGTAGTGCATGATCCCAATAGCGGTCTGATAAGACTCAGCTGTCTTACAAATAGCCTAGCCGCACCAGAGCCACACTCACAGAATAATCATCAATGCTTAGTAAATACAGTGAGGCAACTTCGCGTTACGGATTCATAGTGACACCCGGCCTTGAGTCTCGTTGACAATCTGCCACAACGAAACTGGTCAAAAGTGTCGCGGGAGATTCCCACCGAAAGTACGATGGCAATATAGCGTCATCCAATGGAGGCACGGCCGGCACAATATGAGTGTTATCCAAGACAGCATCCGACCGCGCACCAGATTGCCATGGCTGTTCTCGCAATTAGTACTTCTAGTGACCGGGGCTTTCTGCTTGGGCGCCGTTCTCTTGGCCGCAGCTGGAGACAGCGTTTGGACAGCACCGCCGACCGTCGCCATGACCGCCCTACTCGCAGGGCTCGTGCTTCCTGTGCTAGCCGCGTGGAGCGTGCTACGCCGGAGTCCAGTTTTTCTTACGAGCGCTGACCGGTTCACGCTCGGTCGTGGCGTGTTGGCGGGTGGTTGCGCAACCCTGGCGACGCTCGTCGCCGGAGGCATCCTCCCGGCGCAGTCGTGGCTGATCGTCTTCTTGGCGGTCCCAGCAGCGCTGCTCGATGCGGTCGATGGATGGGTAGCTCGGCGTAGCGGAACGTGCAACGCCTACGGTGCGCGACTCGATATGGAAACTGATGCCGCGTTCCTGATGATTCTCAGTCTTCCAGCTGCCTTCGTGGTGGGCCCCTGGGTCTTGTTGATCGGCGCGATGCGCTATCTTTTCGTGGCAGCGTCGTGGTTCCGTCCTGCCCTAAGCGGCACCCTCGAGTACAGTGCTTTTCGTCGGGTCGTTGCTGCCATCCAGAGCATTGCCTTGATCGGAGTCCTAGTGCCGTTTGTCCCGACTTGGCTGGCTACAGTTTTTGCCGGTGCGGCACTCAGCCTACTGCTGATCTCGTTCAGTCGAGACATCTATACGCTCGAGCAAAGTCACGCGAGACAGAAATGACTGGCCAGAGGATACTCACGTGGGTTGCCCACATCGTGGCGATCGCCGTTGGGGTGCTGTTCGTCAAAGAGGGAATCCAAAAGCTGATGGGCGACGCGAACGCCTTGGCTCCGTTTACAGATTTCAGTTGGCCAATATGGTTCGCCTACACGATCGGCGTCATTGAGGTTGCCGGGGCCGCACTGCTGATCTTCCCTAAGACTCGAATCGCCAGCGCAGTTCTCTTAGCAGCCGTCATGATCGGTGCCGCTGCTACGAACATCGCCAACGGGAATGCAGACTACATTTGGCTGAACATAACCCTCTTTGTCGCACTCCTGTTTTTGGTCGGGCAGCGACAAGAAACTCTAAGAAATGCACCAACTGGATAAAAACAATCGCACCAGTAGAAAATGAGAATATTCTTCGTTGCGGCAATTCTCTCGACTCGCCCTTGATGATTTTCAATACCCGCCTCTGAAACATCCGAGGCGAGGGAACCCGACATTCGCTTTAGGGCTCACATAACAACAGTTCGGCTATTTTCCTATCATATTGTGCGCTGACCTGAACGAATCTCGGTTCAAGATGACGGAACGCGGCTTAGATACCAACAAGCTAGAATTCCGCACATGGATGCTTCTGAATCTCTTAGGATAACCATTGCTGATCACTGAAAATGTTACCTTGCCGGAACAACTTGTTACTGCTGCAGCAGCTGGAGAGTTGGTTTTGTTTGTAGGGGCTGGCGCGTCTATGAACCATCCTGCAAACTTACCTACGTTCGTTAAATTGGCGAAAGATACAGCAGAAAATTTCGGCCAGATTTTCAACGCCGATTCGGAACCTGACGCATTTCTCGGTCAGTTAGCTGATCAAGGTTTTTCAGTCCGTGAATGCACGAAGACAATTGTTGGGAATCCCGCGTCCGCTCCCAACGAGACCCACAGAGCCATAATGAGACTGAGTTCGGCTACTAAGAAAATTCGGATTGTAAGCACGAACTACGACGAACTTCTAGAAAAGGCTGCATCAGAACTTTCCGTAGACATAGGCGATGTCTACCATGCGCCTGCTCTCCCGCTCGGTAGGGATTTTACTGGTTTAGTTTACCTTCATGGTCGCGTATCACGGCCGGCCCAAGAACTCGTTGTCACCGATGATGATTTTGGTCGTGCATATCTAACATTTGGATGGGCCAGACGATTCGTAACAGATCTGTTTATGAATAAGACTGTGTTGTTTATCGGCTATAGTCACGGAGATACCGTGATGAACTACTTGGCACGCGGTCTCCCCCCCCCAAACACGCGGCGATACGTTCTTACTCACAGGGCCGAAGACAAGAAATGGAACGAACTCCGAGTCACCCCGATTCAGTACTCCGAGGAGAATTATCATTCGGAATTAGTCACTGTTCTGGACAGCTGGGCACGTCGACTCGAGATGAGACAGCTCGATCATAATTCACGCATAAGAGAAATCGTCACCGGGGGCATACCCGCAATTCCTACAGAAGCCGACTACCTCGCAGCAGCAATCAAATTGCCCGTAGGTGTTCAGGCATTCTGTCGGGAAGCACGGGGAGTTGAGTGGCTCGCATGGGTAGAGCAGCAGCCTCCTTTTATCTGCTTGTTCAAAGCCGGATTTGAGACCACCCACGAAACGTCTCTACTGGCAAGCTGGTTTTCCGACCATTTCGTAAGTCAACCCACCATGACTCACGCAGCGCTAGCCATCCTGGTTAGAAATGGCCCTGTGGTCTCTGAAGTTCTACATACCGCAGTTGCTAGAGCGGTTTATAACATGCGGGAAACAAACCCTGAACTGGCACAAGTCTGGACTGTCATTACGTCCTCGTTTCTTCGCACTTCAGAAGAACTGCCGGAAAACGTCATCCACATGCTTTGCGCTTCACTCCCGAAAGGAGAAACTAGTCTCACGCTCCTCAAAGAGGCTCTCACTCCAAAACTCCAACTGAGTGACCAAGGTTGGCAGGGGCACAGTTGCAGAATAGCGAACGGCATCAGAGTCTCGATCCGATGGCCTGTCTCAGATTTCCATCTTCAGAAGCTCTTAGAACCACTCGAAGACTCCTCACCTCAAGACCTTTCAGCAACTTTGCAAATCCTCGAGCAGAGTCTGTCGCAAAGTTTTCGGATGCTAAATATTTGTTCTGCTCTAGAAACCACAGACACCTGGTCTATACAGAGATCCGCAATAGAAGATCACCCTCAGAATCATGCTAAAAAGTTCGAAGATTCGATTATTGACGCATTGCGTGACTTCAGTTCGAAACTAGTTGAGATCGATTTCACCACAATGGAACGCTGGCTGAGTAATGATCATTCTATTTTCCGTAGACTCGGTCTCTATCTGCTTGCTCAAAATTCTGCTATGGATGTCACCGCAAAATTAGACTCTCTCATTCACCACGCATTGCTTAAAGACAGTTCCTCATGGCATGAAGTGTTCACATTGCTTGAAACTATCGCGCCCGAGCTCGACGAACGCCTGATGTTTAGGTTAATTGAAGAGATCGAGCTCGCTTGTTCTTGTCAGGAGGATTCACCTAGTGACGCGAGATCGAGTGATCGACAAGTTTTTGATTTCTTAGAATGGCTTGCCAGATTCAACAAGTCCTCTGAAGCACTCCGAACCAATCTGGAAGCGATCCAAGATCGGCACCCAGAGTTCGAAGCAGATCCGAATTCAAATTTCCTGTTTTGGATGGAATCCGGAAAGTTCGAAAAGGAGCCATTGCCTTTTACCATGGACGATTTGATAGAAACGTTCGCTTCGAAAGGCCCCGACGAAAGTCTCAGACTTGTCACAGAGCATACCTACGGTGATCATTTTCTTCACGGTCCTACATGGGAAGACGCATGCTCAGAGGTCTCTCAAGCCATTAAGACACACCATCGCTTCGGCATCGCCATGCTCCAAAGCACATGCCAGATTGTTCAGCCGGAGAGACGAAAAACGTTCACTTCCGCAGTCATCAAAGCCATAGGTGCTTCCGATTTATCTGCTGGGGAGACCAATGAGGTCTGCGAAATCCTACTGCCCATTGCAAAGAATCTAAATTTCGCGGAAGAAATAAGCGAGTTTTGTCTTTCAACAGTCCATCCTGGCTCTCAGAGATTACCAGCATCAACGGCAAAAACGGTCGATAAACTGGCAGCAGAGGTTTGGACGCTACATTCACGTAACGCTCCCACCCCTACGTCTAACGACTGGATCACTTTCGGGCTCAATTCTTGGCCAGGAAACATCGCACAGTACTGGATTCGACGGATCCAATGGCGTTGGGAAAAATCGGGTGAGGCGTGGTCTGGACTATCGCTGATCGAAGCTGCGATGGGCAAACAGCTCTTGGACTTCGAAAGAACAGCGACTCCTGGAAGCATTGCAATGATCGCGGTAAATACTCATTTTGTCTTCGGCGCTGACCCAAAATTCACGCATCAGCATCTCTTCCCGCTATTTGATCCCCGGACTTACCATGACGCGTCCAATGTGTGGAGCTGCTATCTTACTCATCCGCGCATCAACGAAGCCATGATTAAGGCCGGGTTTTGGGATTCTCTTACAGGCGCTCATAACCTCATCTCCAAACCTGACTTCGATCCGGGTGTGTCAAATAATTATTGGAAACTCGTTGCTCTGACATGCATTCGGTTTAGGTCCAAAGAGGTCAACCCCTTTGAGTACGTCAAACAGTTAGAAACACCTGCTCCGATTTCTCACTTCATCACGGCACTGAGCCACTGGCTCAATGAAATTGACGAAGTTGAAGCCCGTCACTCTTGGTCCGATTGGATCGCTGACCTGACGAAGAGACGACTTCAATCTGCATTGCCTCTTTCCGAGGAAGAGCGCTCGGCATGGGGAGATTTTTCATTGCACTTACCAGTTTCTATTGCCCGCGAGAGCTTTCAGATTGTGAACTCTGCCCCAGGGCCAATCACTGACAATTCCCGACTCTTCAACCTCGACGAAGAAATGGTCAACCAGATGCCCGACAATCTCGCCGAACACCTCCGACTCCGACTTTTAGTAAGTCATGAATTAGGTTTTCAGACAATTTTCAGGCTCGATGAATTAGTGCCGCGCCTAAAGAGAGCGAACATCAGCCGAGAGGCCCTCGAAGAACTCACCGAATCGGCATTGGAAGCTGGGCATACTAGTGCTTCCAGCTGGCTTGAATCAGACGATGGTAGATAACGCAGGGATGCAAAAATCCCCGGAAGTTTCCTTCCGAGGATTTTTTATCCAAAGTGCGCGAGGGGGGACTTGAACCCCCACGCCCGTGAAGGCACTGGCACCTGAAGCCAGCGCGTCTACCAATTCCGCCACTCGCGCTTGGGACTAGATAACTATAACCGGAAACCAACTCATCCACCTAATCCAGCCCGTAAATGTGATCTGGCACCCAGAAAACCTGAGGATCTGCACCGAAAAGTGGCCTCTCGGTCGGATGATAGTTTCCGATCCCAGTAGTATCGTTCATAAGAGTGTCCATTTTGAAGCTGAAAGGAGTGACGGTTGGGTCTGCTAGATAATCTGGAACGCGGCTTGGAAAAAGCCGTACGCGGATTGTTCTCCGCCGGTCGGGGTTCTGTACAACCGGTCGAGCTTGCCGCCGCCATCCGCCGGCACATGGACAATAACTCCTATGCGCTGTCCGAAGTACGCACGGTGGCACCGAATGTGTTCACCGTCCGGTTGAGCGAAACCGACTTTGAGAAAGCTCAGCAGTGGGGCACCACGCTGGCCGAAGAACTCTGCGATGTGGTGATCGACCACGCCCGCGCGAACGGCTATACCCTGTACGGGGCCATCCGCGTCTCCTTTACTCAGGATCTTGAACTGCGCCGTGGCAGCTTTGAAATCGACACCGCTGTCGAGAAGGGTGATTCGCCCAAGGCTGCGACACCATCCGCTCCCCCGGCCCCGGCTGCCCCGAAGCAGGCTCCGACCCGCTACGAACCAGTGTTGGAGATTGACGGCCAGCGCCACGGACTGGGGTCCTCGGCCATCACGATTGGTCGCGGCGACGACGCCGACATCACCGTCAATGACACCGGTGTGTCCCGTAAGCACTTGCAGATCAGCCCCTCCGGTGGCGGCTGGCAGGCCAATGACCTGGGTTCCACCAACGGCACCTATTTGAATGGCGAGCGCCTGAACACCCCGACCACCCTCCATGACGGTTCCGTGCTCACCTTGGGCCGTACCCGGGTTGTGTTCCGCCAGGTCCCCATCAAGGCAGGTCGTGCATGAGCGATCTCGTCGTCTTCCTCCTTCGTGCTGGGCTGCTCATTGTGATGTGGCTGCTCATCATCGCGATCGTTTCTTCTCAGGCCAAGGATCTGCAGCTGCGCAGCATTGGCCCGCGCGTACGCAAAAACGGCAAGGGTGCCGAACCGCGCACCTCCACCCCCGCAGCCGCCTCCCCTGCAGTACAGGCCCCCGCCAAACAGGTCCCACGCCTGCTGGTGATCACCGCCGGCAAGATGGCAGGCACGGAGATCCCGCTGAATAACGCGCCGATCATGATCGGCCGCTCCGAAGAGGCTGACCTGACACTCTCGGACGACTACACCTCCGGTAAGCACGCCCGGCTATTCCCGCAGGGCTCCCGCTGGTTCCTCGAGGACCTCGGATCCACCAACGGCACCTACCTCAACAACCAACAACTCACCCGCGCCATGGCTGTGGAGCCCGGCGCCTCCATCCGGATCGGTAAATCCATGATGGAGCTGAGGGTCTAAACGTATGTCTCTGGTTTTCAACTTCGCCGCGCAATCCGATGTCGGAGCTTTGCGCACCAAAAACGACGATTCCGGTTATGCCGGCCGCAACCTTGCCGTTGTCGCTGACGGCATGGGCGGGCACGTCGGTGGCGATGTTGCCTCCTCCTCCACCGTGCTGGATCTAGTCCACCTAGACCTGCCGCAGATCGAGGACCCCCAGAACGCGCTGGCCGACGAGATCCAGACGGCCAACCACATCCTGAATGAGCTGGTGCACGCCAACCCCAAACTCTCCGGTATGGGCACCACCTGCACCGCGATCCTGCTCAACGAAGAAACCGTGCATCTGGCCCACGTGGGTGACTCCCGCGCCTACCGGCTCAAAGACGGCCAGTTCGAGCAGGTCACCCGCGACCACTCGTTCGTCCAGCGCCTGGTCGATGAAGGCCGGATCTCCGCAGATGACGCCGAACACCACCCGCAAAAGAACGTGCTAATGCGCGTGCTCGGTGACGTGGACGCCTCCCCGGAGCTAGACTGCACCTCCCACGAATCCGCGCACGGCGAGCGCTGGCTGCTCTGCTCCGACGGACTCAATGCCGTACTAGATGATGTGCAGATCGAGCACGCCATGCGCTCGGACAAGCCACTGGAAGATATCGTGGCCGAGCTCGTCCGCCTCACCTTGGCCGGCGGTGCACCCGACAATGTGACCGTGGTGCTTGTCGACGTGGTCGAGGCACCAGCGGACGCCGGGCACAACCCCCCGGTCGCCCCGCTGACGCAGGAAGACGAAGACCGGCTCAACTCTGAAGACGAACCCTCCGGCGCGCTGCTACGCCAGGAGCTCTCCACCCGGCCACACGCACTGGTCGGTGCCGCGAATCTGGCGACCCAAACGGGCAAAATCCCGATCGTGACTAAACGCTCGGTACAGAAACGCGCCGCGCAGATGCTCACCCACCACGAAGACGAGGCTCCGGTCGAGACTTTCGAACCGCCGCAGCGCCGCTCGTGGTTGCTCCCGACTTTCGTGGCCCTGCTGGCCGTCCTAGTGGCCGTCGTTTCCGCGCTAGGTTACGCCTGGACCCAGACCCAGTACTACGTGGGTGCGCAAGACGGCAAGGTGACCATTTTCAATGGGGTCGCCCAAACCATTGGTCCGGTCAGCTTGTCCCACGTGGACTCCCGCACTGACATCTCGATCGAGAACCTGCACGCCTACAACCGGCAGCGGGTCGAATCCGGGATCTCCGCCCGGGATCTGGATCATGCCCAGCAGATCGTCTCGCAGCTAGCCGAGTCGATCGTGGAGCCACCGGCCCAGAGCCCGTCGCCATCGCCGTCCCCGAGCCCGACGCCTTCGCCGAGCCCAACTTCCACGAAGAGCCCGAGCCCATCACCTTCACCGACCGGAACCAATACGACGAGCGGGGGTAATCGCTGATGACGGCACAAGCTACACCGGCCAAGAAGACCCCCACCAAGCGCAACCTCGAACTCTGGTTGCTCTTCATTGGTCTGGTCATCGCCATTGGCGCAGACTTCTTGACGACCATCTCCATGAAAGAGGAGATGGACACCGCGTTCTACTTGCAATCCATCGTGCTGGTCGCGGTGGCCCTGATGCTCCACATCGTGGTGCGTTCACGCCTGCCCTATGCGGACCCGTACCTGTTGCCCATTGTGGTGACGTTGAACGGGTTGGGGATCACCATGATCCACCGGCTCGACTTGGTCTCCGGGGACAGTGCTGCCACCCGACAATTGCTCTGGACCACGGTCGCGGCGCTGATCTGTGCCGCGTTGATCATTGCGGTGCGCGACTACCGGTTGCTCGATCGGTATACCTACCTGTTCTTGGTCATCTCCGCAGTGCTGCTTGTGTTGCCGCTGATCCCCGGTTTGGGCCGGGAAGAGTACGGCGCCAAGATCTGGATCAACCTGGGTTTTGCTACCTTCCAGCCCGGTGAGATCGCCAAGATCACGTTGGCGATTTTCTTCGCCAGTTACTTGGCGGCCAACCGGCACTTGATCTTGTTGGCCGGTAAGAAGGTCGGCAAGATTCAGCTACCACGCTTCCGAGATATGGCACCGATCATGATCGCGTGGCTGATCTCGATCGGCGTGCTGGTCATGCAGCGCGACCTTGGCTCCTCCATCCTGTTCTTCGGTCTGTTCTTGGCCATGCTCTATGTGGCTACCAACCGCTTCAGCTGGATCGCGATCGGCCTGGTGTTGGTTGCGATCGGTGGCGTGTTCGCGGCCCAGACTATGTCCCACGTGCAGCTGCGCATCGAGGCGTGGCTCAACGCCTTCGACCCGGAGGTATACAACCGCATGTACGGCGCCTCCCACCAGGTGGTGCAGGGCCTCTTCGGTCTGGCCTCGGGCGGGCTGAGCGGCACCGGACTCGGGGCTGGACGACCGGACCTAATCTCCGTGGCCAACTCGGACATGATCATCGCCGCCTTTGGTGAAGAGTTGGGCTTCATTGGGCTGACCGCCATCATCATGCTGTACGTCCTGTTTGTCACCCGCGCCATGCGCACCGCGCTCTCCGTTGGCGCTGACTTCGGCAAGCTGTTGGCCGCCGGTTTGGGTGCCGTCATCGCACTGCAGTGCTTCGTGGTGATCGGTGGTGTCACCCGCCTGATTCCGCTGACCGGTCTGACCACCCCGTTCTTGGCCGCAGGTGGTTCCTCGTTGCTGGCCAACTGGATCATCGTGGCGCTGCTGCTGATGATCTCCCACGCTGGTCGTCGCCCGGTCAAGGCCGGACTGGCGCCATCCACCGAAACCGCTGCCCAGCGTGAAGTCACCGCGAGCGGGGTGAAGTAACCATGTTTTTCTCTCGTCGCCAGAAAGTGGAAGATACCCGTTCCCCGATCGATAAGGCCATTGGCCGGACATGGCGCGGCACCATGGTGCTGTTCGTCGCCCTCTTTGCGGCCCTGAGTTACATTCAGGTGATCGGTGCACCGGAGCTGAACGCTAACAGCTGGAACTTCCGCACCATGTTCAAGCAGTTCGACTCCCCGCGCGGAGCCATTCTGGTCTCCGGGGACGCGATCGCCGAGTCTGTTCCTTCTGACGGTGAGTTCGACTACCAGCGTGTCTACCGTGACCCCATGCTTTACTCCGGGCTGACCGGGTTCTACTCGCTCTCCCACGGAACCTCCGGTCTGGAGGCGGCCATGAACGATGAGCTCTCCGGCCAGTCGGACGCCCAGTTCTTCGATCGGTTCTCCGAGCTGCTGACCGGTGACACCATGCAGGGTGCCCAGGTCGAGCTGACGATCAACAAGAACATTCAGCAGCTGGCCTATGACACCATCCCGAATGGTGTTCGTGGCACCGTGGTGGTGACCGAAGTGAAGACCGGCAACGTGGTGGCCATGGTTTCCAAGCCGAGCTATGACACCAACGAGTTGGCGGTCCAGTCCACGGCGAAGGCTCAGGAGAACATGAAGAAGATCATGGACATCCCGGGTCTGAGCCCTTACAACAACCGGGCCACCTCGGCGCTGATTGCGCCGGGCTCCACGTTCAAGATCATTGACACGGTGGCTGCCCTGGAGACCGGCGACTACGACAAGGACACCGAGCTGGAGAACCCGGACCGGATCCGACTGCCGGGCACTCAGACGACCGTGCCGAACTTCCACGGCGGTATCTGTTCGGGACGCCCGGAAGCACCGCTGTCGTTCGTGTTCGCCCAGTCTTGTAACACTCCGTTCATCCAGATGGCTCAAGATTTGGGTGACGAGAAGATCCGCAAGACTGCCGAGAACTTCGGTTTTGGTGAACAGTTCAAGATTCCACTGGATGTCACGGCCTCTTCCTTCCCGGCCGAACTGAACGGTGCCGAGCTGGGGTTGGCCTCCATTGGTCAGCATGACGTGAAGGTCACCCCGCTGCAGATGAACATGGTCGCCGCCGCGATCGCCAACGAGGGCAAGCTGATGAAGCCGAACCTCATCAAGGCGGTCCGTGGCAAGGACCTGAAGGTGCTGGACCAGCCGAAACCGAAGGAAATTCGTCGGGCCACCAGTGCCAAGGTCGCCGAGCAGGTCAAAGACCTCATGGTCGGTGTGGTGAACGATCGAGGAACCGGGTACCCGGCTGCCTCCAACCAGTTCACGATAGCGGCTAAGACCGGCACTGCGGAGTTGGGCGGAGACTCCTCAAACGTGAACTCGTGGATCACCGGTTTCGCCCCGGCCGATGACCCACAGTACGCTGTCACACTCGTTTTTGAAGACGTTCCTTACGAACGCGGGCATACCTTGACCAGTCCAAACCTGAAGAGAATATTGGAGGCGGTGGTGAAACCGTGAGGCCAGAAATCGGGACCACCCTAGGTGATCGGTACCAGCTCACAGAACGTATCGCGATTGGCGGTATGGGTGAAGTCTGGAAAGCACGAGACGAAATCCTTGGTCGGCTCGTGGCGATCAAGATCCTCAAAGAGGAGTACACCGGTGACTCGGCGTTCCTGCGCCGTTTCCGGGCGGAAGCACGCAACACGGCGCTGCTGAACCACCCCGGTATCGCCAACGTGTATGACTACGGTGAAGAAGGTGGCTCCGGCTACCTGGTTATGGAACTGGTGCCGGGTCAACCGCTCTCTGCCATTATTGAGCGCGAGAAGGTGCTCTCCCCGGATCGGACGCTGTCCATCATTGCTCAGACTGCGCGTGCTCTGGCCGCCGCGCACGCTCAGGGCTTGGTGCACCGCGACGTGAAGCCGGGCAACCTGCTCATCACCCCGCGCGGCAAGGTCAAAGTAACGGACTTCGGGATCGCTCGTCTGGCCGATCAGGTCCCGCTCACCGCCACCGGACAGGTCATGGGCACCGCCCAATACTTGGCTCCCGAACAGGCCACCGGGCAACAGGCCTCCGGCTCTTCGGACATCTACGCCTTGGGCATCATCGGGTACGAGTGCGTCGCTGGCCGCCGCCCGTTCACCGGTGAATCCCAGATCGCTATCGCGTTGGCACAGGTCAATGACCCGCCACCGCCGCTAGCCGAATCCATCCCGGCACCGGTTCGGGCACTGCTGATGAGCATGCTGGCGAAAGAACCGGACGAGCGTCCGGCTAACGCCACCAAGCTGGCCGAAGCCGCCGACGCCATCCGCAATCAGGATGTCGGCGCTGCCCAGCGTGCCGTGCCAGGCATGTTGAAGTTCATGCCAGCAGTGGGCGCCGCTACCGGACCGGCCACCGAAGTCGTGGACTTCCAGGGCATGACCGACACCCACCCCACCGAGGTCATCGGTACCGACGGTGACGGTGTGGGCACCGGAACCTCCACCTTGGACGCGGTCGACGCCGCAGAGTTCGAACAGGACCAGCCGCTAGGTGCCAGCCGCACGGTCGAGCAGGACGCCTTTGACGAGGTCATCGCACCAGCTTCCGGTGCCAGTGCTGCCGTGCGCTCCGAGGAGCGTAAAAGGGTCCACTATGCCCCGAAACGGCGTAAGTTCACCGGACCGCTGATCGCGCTTCTGCTGTTGATCGCGTTCGTCGTGCTCGGCGCCTGGCTGATCCCGAACTTGATCGGAGGCTCGGACGAGGAAAGCCCGTCACCGTCCGTCACGGAATCTCCGACGGAAACAGAATCACCGACTGAATCTCCTACCGAGACAGAGTCGCCCACTGAATCCGAGACTGCTGAAGAAACCATCACCGTATCTGCGAACGACTTTATCGGCCAAAACGTGACCGCTGCTCGTGCGACTCTTGAAGCTCGAGGTCTCAGAGTGACTGTGGATAGTCAGGAATCTGATGAGCCTGAAAATCAAGTCATCGCAATTTCTCCTAGCGGGGAAGTCGCCAAGGGCGAGCTAATCACCCTGACTGTTTCGTCTGGTCCTGCTCAAGTGACCGTTCCAGGTGGAATTATCGGTCTGACTGAGAATGAAGCCATTAGACGAATTCAGTCGGTCGGGCTTTCACCTGCAAAGGCTGGAACCCGCAATTCTTCTCACCCAGCTGGAACAGTTCTTAGTGTGAGCCCAAGCGCAGGAACACAGGTCGAGCCAGGGTCCACTGTGAGTTATGTCGTAGCCGCCGAAACCGAACCTGATAATCAACCCACCAATTCTCCGACACCCGCACCAAGTCCAACCGAGGAAACAGGCTCGACTGGTGACGGTACCGGGTCCCCTTAAAGGTGTGATCAACCTTGCCTAAATCCCGTGTTTTGAACAACCGCTACCAGATCGATGAGCTCATCGGCCGTGGCGGGATGGCTGACGTGTACAAGGGGCTGGATCAGCTCCTGCACCGTCCGGTTGCCGTCAAGATGCTCCGCACCGAGCTGGCACGGGATCCGCAGTTCCAGGCGCGCTTCCGTCGGGAAGCCAAGTCGTCTGCCTCCTTGAACCATCCGTCCATCGTGGCGGTCTATGACACCGGCACCGAGACCATGCAGGACAACGAACTGCACACGGTCGAATGCCCGTTCATCGTCATGGAATACCTGCAAGGCCAAACCCTGCGTGACCTACTTGATGGTGGCCCACTGCCGCTTGAAGACGCGGTCACCTACACCTGCGGTGTGCTGGAAGCACTGGCGTACGCGCACGAAAAAGAGATCGTGCACCGGGACATCAAGCCTTCCAACGTAATGGTCTGCGACAACGGGGACGTCAAGGTCATGGACTTTGGCATTGCCCGGGCGTTGGCCGACTCCGGTGCGACCATGACCCAGACCTCGGCCGTGGTCGGCACCGCCCAATACCTCTCCCCGGAGCAGGCCCGCGGCGATGACGTGGACACCCGCTCGGACCTCTACTCGGCTGGCTGCCTGCTCTTTGAGCTGCTGACCGGCCGGCCACCGTTCGTGGGTGACTCCCCCGTGGCCGTGGCCTACCAGCACGTCTCGGAGAAGATGCCCACCGCATCCGGGCTCAACCCCAAGGTCACCGATCAGCTCGATGCCGTTCTCGAAAAGGCCATGGCCAAGGACCGGGAGAAACGGTTCCAGACCGCCGACGAGTTTGCAGAGGCACTGATTAGCGCCCACAAGGGTACCTACGCCGCCGCAGCCGCCACGGACGGCGACGACCAAGACGATGACGCTGCCACCCAGGCTTTTAGTCCGGTCGGCGCCGCCGGCATCGCCGGAGCTGCAGGAGCTGCCGGTATCCCGGCCGCCATGGCTGCATCCGCCGAATACCCCGCCACCCCGGATGAGCCGGAGGATGACGTCGATGAGACGCCGCACGGCTACGAACCCGTGGCCTACGCCGAACCTGAAAGCCAGCAGCGAAGCCGCTTTGGCCGCATCATGGCCGGCACCTTGCTCGGACTGGCCCTGCTGTTCGGTCTTGGTTTGGGCGGGTACTTCCTGATCGACTTCCTGAACGAACAGCGTGCCGCCGCGGCTCGGATTGAGATCCCAGATGTGGAGAACAAGCCGCAGAACGAGGCGCAGAACATCCTTATGGACGCCGGTTTCCGGCCGAACGTGAAGGAAGAGTTCGACGATGAGATCAAGGCCGGCTTGGCGATCGGTACCGCTCCGGCGGCTGGCGACACCTTGCCGACCAACTCGGAGATCTCCCTGCTGATCTCGAAGGGTCCAGAACAGGTCACCATCCCCAAGGACCTAGAAGGCAAGTCTGAGGCCACCGTCCGGGACAAGTTGAATGAACTTGGCCTAACTGTTGAGAACGTGGACCAAGTCGACTCGGCCACCGTGGCCCGTGACCGGTTAATGTCCACCAACCCTGCCTTGGGCTCCAAGGTCAAAGTTGGCTCATCGGTGGACCTGACCCTGTCCTCTGGTCAGGTGAAGGTTCCGTCCGTAGTCGGCTTGAGCCTTGAAGATGCCACCAAGAAGTTGGAAGCCAAAGACGTTGGCCTGAACGTGGAAGCCAAATACAACGAGACCGATGAAGCGGTTCCGGGTACGGTCTACGAACAGGACAAGACAGCCGGAGACTCCGTGGATCAAGGTTCGACCGTGACGGTCACTATTGCGGTGGCTCCACCGAAGCCAACCCCAACGCCGAGCCCGTCGCCTACGGACGACGATGACGATGATGACGACGAGTCAGAGTCGCCTTCACCGTCGCCAAGCGAGTCGAAGAAAAAGAAGAAAAAGAACGACGACTAGTGCGCTAGCGCAGTGGCAGGTACAGCCCGATCGTCGAATCCGTGAACGGGTTGTACTGGTTCAGCCACGGGAACACCCACGTCATCAATGCGTAGACGACAGCGGCCAGCAGGATCAAAGTCTGAATGATGCGCAGCCACAGTGGGCCGGGCAGATGGCGGAAGATCCAAGCGTACATCTGTAAAGCTCTCCTCGTTGTGGCTTAGAGCCCGGACTGGGCTGCGTTGACGGTCTTCTCGACGACTTCTTTGATCTCCGCCGGTGGGCCGTCGGAGGCCGGACGCTCATCAACCAACTTAGCGTGGGTGATCATCCGCTCCAGGGTCGTGTACGGCGGGTGACAGGTTGTCAGTGTCAGCCAGGATTCATCGGGCTGCTGGTTCGGATCGAACGGGTTGGCCGCAATGACTTCGGACTGGTTGGGCTGGACCACCTTGATGACTTCAACTTCATAGGTGTAGTACTTCTGCAGGGTCTGCACGTATACCTTGTCCCCGTCTTGGAACTTGTCCATGTTCCAGAGCACGGCCCCGTGCGTCTGACGGTGACCGGCGATCGCGAAGTTGCCGACCTCACCGGGCCACTGGCTTTCGGTGTACCGGCCCAGACCGACCGTGTTCAGGACCTCGTCCGTGGTGCCTTCAGAGATCGGGACAGCGTAGTTCTCGCCCAGTCGCGGGGCATACATGACACCGAAGACTTCGCCCTCACCGAGTTTGAGCTCACCGGTGAGTTCCTGTTCCTTGGTCTCGGTGAAGAGCTCCTGGGTGGCGACCTTCTGGGCCTTCTCAGCATCAAAGTTGGTCCACCACAGTTCCCAGACGACAAAGAGCAGCAATAGCACGCCCAAGGTCATCAGGATCTCGCCGATAAAGCCGATGATGGCGGCGAACCAGTTTCGTTTGCGTCGCGACACTCTTCGTCCCGTTCTTCGTTAGAATGGTCTCTGTCTTAGTAATTTACCAGTGAGGTTGATCCGTGCCTGTATCGCGACCACGCAAAGGTGCCCAGCAGAAACGCCAGCGAACTGACGCAGCTGAACGCCGGGCCGTCGAAGCCGAGTTCGGCATGCAGGAACCGTTGCCCCTCTGGTACAAGATCATCATGTTCGGTCTGATGATCATTGGGTTGCTCTGGATCATTGTCTATTACATCGCCCAAGGCACCCTACCAGTCGCTGCGGCAGGCGGCTGGAACATCGTCATTGGATTCGGTTTCGTCCTGATCGGATTCCTCATGACCATGCGCTGGCGGTAGCCAACAAAACTCTCAGTTTTGCTGTAGCCCGGGCCACATGGCTCGGGCTTTTTCGTGCTCGAACAGGGGTTTCCCACTGTGCGTAAAGTCTGTGGACAACTCTGGGGAGAAGTAGCGATGTTCGAAGTGATCTTCGAGAATCTTCGAATCAGAACTCTCAAACAAGTCGTGTGTAGAAAGATATCCCCAAGTTATCCACAGGTCGTGGATAACTTGGGGTTTCTGTGTCGATATGGGTCCAGATCGTTGAAATCACGCTGGTCTCGGGTTTTCAACGGATCCCCAACTTACATGTTTGTAAGTAATCCACAGTGTGGATAACCGGTGTGCATAACTCTGAAAACAATTAAGTGAATTACATGCGTGTAGTTATCAACACTGTGGATAACTCTGGGGATAACAGACCACTATCGTGTGGATGTTCGACTGTTCGGACTTTTCGGTAACAACAACGGCGTGAGGACAAGTCCTACGACGAGCCCGCCAAGATGGCCTTCCCAAGAGATACCCGGCAGGGTGAAGCTGATGACGAGGTTGATCGCCAAGATAACCGCCAAGGGCACTAACGGGATCTGTGCGCGGCGGGATACCCAGATGAGTCCACCGAAGATGCCGTAGATAGCACCGGATGCACCGACGACCGGTGTCATGGGGTCGGTGATGAGGAGTACCGCTAGCCCAGCACCAATGAGGGAGGCGAAATACAGCAAGGAGAACTTCGCTGATCCAATCGCCGATTCCATGGGTCTACCGATCCAGTACAGGGAGAGCATGTTGAGCAGAATGTGCGTGAACCCGGTTGGTGAGTGCACGAAGCCGTGCGTGATCAACCGCCATGGTTTTTCGAAACCGTAGGCTCCGGCGTACCACATGTCTGCCGTTAGCTGTGGGTAAGCCCGCTGCCCCAGATAGAAAAGGATGTTGACCACTAGCAGGGTCAAGACAACCGGGGTCCCCTTCAGGAAGGCTCGGCGTCGTTGCTGGCGGTACATGGCCCGTGCTGGCGCCATGCATTGGGGGCATTGGACACCAACTGGAGCCTGGGTAGAGCAGGCTTGGCACACCGGTTCGCCGCAGCGCTGACAACGAATGGTCGTGGTGATGTACGGGTGGTTCTTGCAGGGCTGGCCGATGCCTTGTCCTGATTGCTGTCCGTAGCGAGGTTGACCGTATTGCGGTTGTCCGTAGCGGGGTTCCTCGTGGCTTGGTTCCCCATAGCGTGGCTGCTCTGGTTCGTGCCCTTGACCGTAGCGTGGGGTGTTTTCTGGCCCAGAATTGGACTGACCGCCCTGATCGGGGTCGATCGGGCGGTCAGGCTCGGGCTCAGGCGGGTTATGACCTGAGGTGTTCATGGCTTAGGCTTCGGTGACCTCGATGGAAGAAATGGACACGTCTTCCAGTGGCTTGTCCCGCATGTCGGTGGCGACGGCGTTCAGCTGGTCGACGACCTTCTTGGAGTCCTCATCGGCAACCTCACCGAAGATGGTGTGCTTGCCCTGCAACCAGGTGGTTGGCACGGAGGTGATGAAGAACTGGGAGCCGTTGGTGCCGCGGCCGAACTGGATGCCGGCGTTGGCCATGGCCAGCTTGTATGGTTCGGTGAAGTCGAGTTCTGGGTGGATTTCATCGTCGAACTGGTAGCCCGGTCCGCCGATGCCCTGACCCAGCGGGTCGCCGCCCTGGATCATGAAGTCCTTGATGATGCGGTGGAAGATGGTCCCGTTGTACAGCGGGGTGCCCGTCTTCTCTTCGCCGCTGGCCGGGTCCTGCCAGGTCTTCTCGCCGGTGGCGAGGCCAACGAAGTTCTCGACGGTCTTCGGGGCGTGGTGGCCAAACAGGTTGACCTTGATGTCACCCAAGTTGGTGTGAATCGTAGCGATATGAGTTGGAATTGCAGTCATGGTTCTATTCTGACACCCCGGGGCTCGGATGGTGGAAACTGCGGCTGAATTTGGCGGAAAATGCGCTGAGAGCGTGAGTTTTTTTCCGCCTCATAGCTTGGCTTGCTAAAAACTACTACTCTGGAGATGAACAACGACAAACACGTAGGTTCGCTAGAGACATCCGGCAACCTTGGGAGGTATGCATGAAGAAGTCGAAAAAAGCCCAACGAGTGCTCCACGATGTAGAAGGCACGGTTCTCTCGGGCGTGGACGCAGCACTGGAGTGGATCGAGCCCAAGGTTGAGCAGGCCGCTCACGTCATTCAGGATGGCGTCCAGAAGGCCAAGCCGGTTGTTCAGGAGCAGATGCACAAGCTGCAGCCATACCTCGATGATGCGCAGAAGCGCGCCGAACAGACCCGCGAGCGCGTGGCCAAGGAGTACGTCCCGGCTGCACAGTCCAAGCTCGGCGAGGCCGCATCAGTTGCCGCCGACCGGATCCACGACGCCGAGGTCCCGGCCTTCGTTGACACCGCCGTCACCAAGGTCACCGGGGACAAGAAGGCCGTGAAGCGGGCGCAGAAGGCTGCCGAGGCCGCGATGAAGAACGCGGCCAAGGAACTGAAGAAGGCGCAGCGCGCCAAGAACCGTAAGAAGGGCCTGCTGGTCTTCGCTGCACTGGCCGCAGCCGCGACCGCCGGCGTTGCCGTCTGGCGCGCGTCCCGCCCGGTCGAGGATCCATGGAAGACCCCGGCTCCGCTAACCCCAGCAAAACCTGTCACCCCGAAAGCACCAGTGGCCGGCCCTAGCGCCGTCACCCCTGCCCCGGCAGATGTGAAGAAGGCCGAGGACGAGCTTCCGAAGCCGAAGCCAACCACGCCGAAAAACTAATCTAAAAGTATCTAAGCGGATAGAGCCCGTCGCATCAGCACAGTTGCTTCCTGCGACGGGCTGTGTCGTGCCAAGTCCGCGTGTCCTCGCCAGAGTCAGCTGTCGTGACTCCAAATGGCGGGAGGTTAGCTAGTGGCTACCATGAGTCGGTGGTGAGCATAGCCGTCCCATTCGGTGCTGGCTCATCAACGACATCTTTTCGGTCTGTTTTCTAGCCAGCTCGCTGATGAGTCTCCATGGAAGATGTTTTCGCAGATCTTACTGCGACTTCGCCGATCCGTGATGGCGAGGGCCTCGTTAGCGGCGGCCTGTACCGAAGCAGTCTCAGCCCCTAAAGCCTCAGCAATCCACAGCAACCCCTCAGGGTGCAGAAGCCTGTTGTAGGTCAACTTAGCCGAACGATTCGCTGTAGCCCGAGTGAAGCCACCGGATCCATCTGTCACCTGTGACCTAAACCAGACGCTCATGTGTTCTCGTTGTGACGACCACCAACGCCCCTTCTTCTGAGGGTCAGCTTGTTCGACCGCGTCTGAGATTGGCATATGTGGCGGGAGCGTCTCCAGTAGGTGGGCAAACTGCTCCACGTCGAAATCGACCTCGTCCATGGCTGGCTCACTCATATTGTGAGAACTCTTTTTCTCGATTCTTACACCGATGGACATCAATATATGACCAAATGGTCTGTTAGCATGACAACCCATCTTGGAGGGAAACGCCTATTCAAAATTGGACGGCGTCACGCGTTCACTACAGGATGTGCTGCTGTGCCTCATCATGTACCACTCGCAAACAACAGGCGAAAATCCTCGATAGTTTGTCGCTAACCATCTCCTTCCTCTTTCGCGGCGACAATCATGTGTGCCAACACTTCAAGGAACAGCTCTAAGTTGCTTGGGTCGGCCGTAATCGTTTCAAAAACTTCTTGGGACTCGGATGCGGCTTGCACTATCGCTCCCAGCCCCTTGGTCTTAAAGGTTTCAGTCCCGGCAACCTGGGAAGGATCATTCTCTCGTGCAAGAGCTTGAACTGTTTCGTCACCGACCAAAATTCCGTAGCTTGCACGGATCGCTGACACCGCCGCATCTACCGGACCCTCAAAGCCTCGGGCCGCCATAAGCTGGTTTACTTGATCGACGGCCTCTTCAAAGGCGGCCTGTACAGGTGAACTCTCTCCGACAGGTCGACCATCGAACCCGGGAAGCTCCAGTTTTCCTTCGATCTGTTCCGCTGCCAGTCCAAAATCGGCACCGGCTTGGACTGGTTCAACGGCCACACCGACTAGCTCGATTCCGACAGTGTAGTCATCATCATCGTCTTGGCGTTCAAGGTTGAGGTTCTTCGACAGCAGACCGGCGACAATGGCCCGCTTGTGCAGCAGCGCGTCTTGGAAGTCCACGATCTGGCTCAGGAACTCCCAGGCATGGGTGTACTTGATGAGGTTAGCCCGGAAGGACTTACCGGTCTCGTAGGCCTCCTTGTCCTTCTTCAAGCGGGCATCGCGCATGTGGTCGTTCCACCGGGCGCGGATCGGGGACACCAGACCCTGCAGGGTCTCCGCGTCTTCACGCGCGATGTAGGCGTCGGCAAGTTTATCGAGCTCATCCGGGGTATAGAACGCGGCTGCATCTAGGACGTCACCCAGATCCGTCAGGGCGTTGGCAGGGATCTCGTCCTCGATGTGGGCGTCCCGGTAGTAGGGCTTGAAAGCCTCCAGGATTGCCTCGGGTTCGTTGATGAAGTCGACGACCATCGGCTTGGGCTTGTCCGGGAACACGCGGTTCAGGCGGGACAAGGTCTGCACAGCCTGCACGCCAGAGAGCTTACGGTCCACGTACATGGCACACAGGCGTGGCTCATCAAACCCGGTCTGGAACTTGTTCGCCACGATGAGCACCTTGGCCTCGTCATGCTCCCGGAAGTGCAGCGCGGTATCGCGCACACCATTCATGGACGCCTCGGTGACCTCCATGGCGCCTTCGCCTTCGCCGTAGGTCAGCGACCCGGAGAAGGCCACCAGGGTGGTCATGTCGTCGTAGCCACGTTTGGCGATGTACTCGTTCATCTTGTGTGACCAAGTCGCAGCCGACATGCGGTCGGCTGCCACCACCATGGCCTTGGCGGTGCCGTCCAGGTGGTGCATGACGTTACGACGGAAATGCTCGACGGTGACCTCCACCTTCTGAGCAATCGACGTCGGGTGCAGGCGCACGAAGCGGACCATGTCGGAGACCGCTTCACCGAAGTTGACCGTCTCCTCCCTACCCAACGCATCACGGATGCTGGCGAACATCTGATAGGTGGAGTAATTGGCCAGTACATCGAGGATGAAGCCCTCCTCGATGGCCTGGCTCATCTGGTAAGTGTCGAATGCTACGCGGCGGTTGGGGTTGTTCGGGTCCACGGCACCGTACGCGGCCAGGGTCTTCGCCTTCGGGGTGGCCGTCAGCGCGATGAAACTCAGGTTCGGGGAGTTGGCCACCGCCTTGTCCATGGCCAGCAGGACATCATCAGCGGAGATGTCCTCGTCCTCGGGCATGTCGACGTCCACGAGGATCTCGCGCAGTCGGGTGGCGGCCTCACCGTGCTGGGAGGAATGGGCCTCATCCATGATCACGCAGTAGTTGCGTCCGGCCAGCGCAGGAGACTTCTCCATCATCTTCGCTAGGGCGGGGAAGGTCTGGATAGTGCAGGAGATGATGTGCCCGCCCCGGGACAATGCTGCCTCGAGAGTTTTTGACTTGGATCCGAATTCGCTGTCGACGTTGACCACCAATCCCTCGGAGGCGCGCAGCAGGTCTAGGCTCTCCTTGATGTTGTCGTCGAGGACGGTGCGGTCGGTGACCACGATGACCGAGTCGAACACCGGCTTGCCGGCAGCGTCGATGAAACGGCCCGCCCGGTGGGCCAACCATGCAATCGTCTTGGTCTTACCGGAGCCGGCGGAGTGCTGGATCAGGTAGCGCCCACCCGCACCGCGATGTGCGATGTCGTCGATGACCTTCTCGGTGGCCCGCAGCTGGTGGTAGCGAGGGAAGATCAACCGACCCTTGTTGCCCTTCGACGACGGCTCCCACAGGGCGTAGTCGCGCAGAATACGCAGGAACAACTCCGGCTCAAAGACCTCCTCCCACAGATACGAGGTGTCGGAGCCGCGCGGGTTCGAGGGGTTGCCGGCATGACCGTCGTTGCCCTGGTTGAAGGGCAGGAAGAAGGTGTCCAAGCCCGCCAGCACGGTGGTCATGTAGACCTCCTGGTTGGACACGGCGAAGTGCACCAGTGCCCGGCCAGGCTTGAGCAGGGGCCGGTTCTTGGTCGGCTTGCGGTCCTGCTTGTACTGCTTGACGGCATCGCGCACGGCCTGGGTGTTGTCGGTTTTGAGCTCCATGGTGACCACCGGAATGCCGTTGACCGTGAGCACCAAGTCGAGAGTGTCAGTGCCGGTGACGTCGAAGGGCACCTGACGCAGGACACGCAGCCGGTTCTTCTGCGCGTCCTCGATGGCGTTCGTGTACAGCGGGTTTTCAGGATGGAATGCCACCATCGGGCCAAAGGTGGCATTCATCTGGCCACGCTGGGCATGGGCGAAACCGTTACGCAGGGTACCGAGCAGCCCGTGCTGGACCTTCTTGGTCCGATTGTTGAGGATCGGTGCCTTGTCCAGCATCTCCGTCAGCCGGTCAAGCAGCTTGGCGACGTAAGCCTTCCGCTGGATACCGGTCAGAGACTCCGGTACCGCCTTGACGAACTCCTCCGGGTACTGGGTCTCCAGCCAGTGCAAGACGTCAGGAACATACAGCGCCCGAGCCTTGTCCCAGCCGGCACTGCTGCCTGTGTCAGTCAGCCAACCCGACTGGCTCAAGTGCTCAACGATGGCGTCCTCGAACGCCTGCTCCATGGTGGACTGGATACCCATGATCAGACCTGCTTTCGACCGGTGACGACTTCAGTGATGAGAACAGAGCGACGCTTCAGAAGAAGATCACGAAGCTTGGTGGACTCGGAGATGAGGGAGCCGACTTCCTCATGCAAATTAGCGAGTCGCCCGCTGATCTCTTCTTGAGTGCTGTTGTCTGGTACTGGGAGTTTGAGATTGGCAATCATCGGCATTCTCACTGAATCAACTGTTGACTTCGCCCCGCCGTACCGAATCACGTCAGGGAAAGCAGACTTGAACATCCAATAGAAGTACTCGGGCGAGATCCTCCTGAAATTATGCATGACGTATACACGCTGATGGGCTTTGAATTTCCCCGATGCGAGATGGAAAATCTTACCGACGCCAGCACCGTCTCCACTGGTGAGGACTGCGTCGCAGTCAAATTCGTAGTCGCCAGACCGTTGAATCGTGTCGGACCTGACGTAAAACGGATATTCTCCATCTTCCTGAGCATCTTGCGTATCGCCACTGCCCGTCGTGATGTCGACCAAAAACTTCGTTTGAATAAGTTGCCGCTCCTCTGAGAGCGTAGTGAATATCTCCCGAGCTGTGGACTCCAGTTTCACATTCAGCAGCTCCACGTACCTGTCCAGGTCAGCGACGGCAGCGTCGATCTTGGCGGTCTCGCGATCCAGGTAGTCAGCGATGCGCTGCTGATCCATCATTGATGGAAAAGGAACTCGTACTTGGCGAATCTTGGATGGAGTTATCAGAGGTTGTGCTGTTGATGTATTGAGATCTTTCAACTTTGAAGAAAGGAGCACATAGTACATCCAACCTCTATGAGCTTGCTCATTAAGGTCAACGACAAGAACATTGTCTGAAGCAAAAGAACTTGGGGGAGCCACATTGATTTCGCCACACGCACCTACACGGCCGATCAATATTGACTCTCTCTGGATGTTTGGTTCCAGCGAAGTGCTGCCGATAACCCCATTGGCACCATAAACAGGTGTGGGGAGAGAATCATCTTTGGAGAAAGAGTCTCCCGATGTGTTCTCGCCACTTCTTAATCGAGCGAGAACACCTAGAGGGGCACGTCTATACAGAGTGTTCGGCATGGCGGCATCACCTTCCCTCCTCATTCTTTCACTTCCTGGAAACGAGCGCGGATCGACTCCAGCACGCTCTCGATCTCGGCGTCGATCTCCTCCAGCGAGAGCAGCTCCTCTGGCTGGTAGAAGAGCCTGGTCATAGGTATCTCGTAGCCGATCTTGGCCTCGTTCAGGTCCCAGACCAGGTCCGGGGCGAACGGCAGCACCTCACGCCGCATGTGTTCGTCGATGTCCTCTGTGAGCGGGATGCGCTCGGTGATCCTGGAGGCGGTGTCGATGACCTTGTTGCCCTTGCGGTCCACGGCCTCCGGGGCCTCGGCATCTTCGACGGCGAGTGTGTTCATGATGTGGTCGATAAGACCCGCGCCCATCTTGAGGCCAGCGGACTTGGCCTGCTGGCGCAGGTGGTCCGGCAGGTCGTTCCAGGCCACGCCGGCACAACTGCGGATCACTGCCTCATGGCCGGTGAGTGACTGCTTATGCTCCATCGCTGCTGCCACCGTGTCCTCAGCGACCGACACCGAGTAGCGCTTGACCCGGTACATGGGCACATCTACAAAGCCCAGCTCCTCAGGGCTGACGACCTTCGAGTACTCCGGATCAGCGTCCTCGAAGTCCTGGTAGAGACCCAGGATGAACTCGCGGTCCTGGTCGGAGAACTCACGGCGCTTGGCACCCATGCTCTTGCGCATGGGTGAGAAGATGCTGCTGGCGTCGATGAGCTGGATCTTGCCGTCACGCCTAGGTTCTTTGTTCTTGTCCAGGATCCACACGTAGGTGGCGATGCCGGTGTTGTAGAACATGTCGGTCGGCAGCGCGATGATGGCGTCGATGAGGTTGCCGTTGATCAGCCAGTTGCGGATCTGATCAGGCCCGGACTCCGGCCCGCCGGTGAACAGCGGCGAGCCGTTGGTGACCACGCCGGCACGACCACCGTTGGTGGTGCCGTGTTCGCGCTCCTTAAGCTTGTGCACCACATGGCAAAGGAATAGCATCTGTCCGTCAGAGACCGGCGGCAGGCCGTGACTGAAACGGGAGCCCTCGATCTTGGCCTCCCGCTCAACAGCATCCTTGGAACGCTTCCAGTCACTGCCGTAGGGAGGGTTGGACAGGACGTAGTCGAAGAGCTCACCCTCGTAACGGTCATCGGCGAGAGTATCACCGTCACGGATGGCGTCCGGTGAGATGCCTGAGACAATGAGGTCGGATTTACCCAGTGCCAGAGACTCGGCCATCATTTCCTGGCCGTAGACGGACACCTCGATGTTCGGGTTAAGTTCCTCCATGGCCCGCTTGGCGACCAGCAGCATGCCGCCGGTGCCGGCGGCCGGGTCGTACACGGTACGCGCGGGTGCCTTGCCGTAGAGGCCGTCATCATCACTTGACAGCAGCACGTCTACCATCAAGCGGATGGCGTCACGCGGGGTGTAGAACTCACCAGCGACCTGTCCGTTCTCGGAGAAGGACCGGTACATGAGGTTCTCGAAGAGATCCGCCATTGCGTTCTCACCAAGCCCGTTATCAGAAAGGTCTATGCCCGCAAAGTGCTTGACCACGCCCCACAGAACATTGTTCTCCTCAAGTTTGGTCAGTATCTCTGGAAACTTGAAAGCACTCCAAACTTCCCGAACATTCTCAGAGAAGGCATCCAAGTAGGTCATCATGCCCTGTTTGACATGGTCATCGCTTCCACCAATAGCACTCAGTGTTAAAGGGGAGGAATTGTAGAAAGAAAGACCATGACTGGACCGGATGAGAGCCGGCCACATGCCCTCAGGAAACTTGGTGTTCTTGATCGTCTGCAGTACATCGTCTTTGGTAGGTGCTAGCAGGCATTCAAGTCGCGCAGCACGGTGAAGGGAAGGATGTAATCACCGTAGTTCTGGCGCGGTACAACACCACGTAGGTAGGTGTCTGCAGTCTGCCAAACAGCCTGGTAGAGCGAAGTGGAGGAAACCATGAAAGTTTTATGTTCCTGTTCTTTGTTCAATAGGGAGAAGTGCTTTGTTCTATATTCATCATGCCCGCATACGTTTTACAGTGCGGATGAAAGGTCATGGTGAAGGGCTTCACGATCTCCACCATGATCTGTTCAACAGGGATTATTTGATTTTGATGACCCCGCTGGTGACGCCATCGACAAGAGCATCTCGGGCTGTTGAGGCTGCATCAAGGAGTTCCTGGGCCGCAGCCTGTAATTGCCGAACAGTATCGAACTGAGTAACCAGCTGCTGCTGATCATTCATCGAGAGAGACGCTATTTGCAGATCTTCTAAGCGGACGCGCTGGATAGCTGCACCCATGGCCTGTCTACGATTGACCGAACTGACCAGCATTTCCGCTAAGTATTCTGGCAAGAAGCGATCATCTTGAAGACGCAACACATGCAAAGTTGGACTGAGTACGAGCTGTCCTCCCTCGTCATCAACCCGCGCAGCCAGCCCTCCAGTATTCTGAAGTACTACATCACCTGGTTCGGTGATGAGCGGCTCCCCTGTCAGAGATTCCGGATCAACTTTTTGCTGAACGCCGCTCTTTCCATGGATCCATGCACCATCAATTACGGGCAGGCCATTTTCAGCTTCATCAGCATCACTCCGGCGTGACCGGTTTCGCAAGACTTTCACGCTGCCAGCCTTGACCAGATCCGAAACGGAGCCCAGAGTCGGCGTATGGGGTGCTGGCACAAGTGCAACTGGATCAAGGGTTACTGTATCGAGGACGCGTGTAGTCTCGTGTAGGGCTTCGAGGTCTGCAATAACAGACTCTAGGCTGACAGAATCGTCCTGGTAGGCGATCCAACGTTGCGGAGTCAGGATGCTTTCCTTCTCCAAGATGTCACTGACAGTAAAGATCCCCGCGTGTTTTTCTGCGGGCTCTTTTCCTTCAGTGCGCCATTCACGCAAAGTCTTAGCGATTGCTTCAGGATCGAGCTGTTCCTGATCGGTGCGATCGATGAGGAGTACTTTATCCGGGTCCGCGACTTCTCCGGGACGCGCCAGTACCCATAGGTCCACGGGGATTTTGGTGCGCCCGGCAACCCCCGCGGGGAGGGAAACGACTGCTTCGATGGTGCCGCTCTTGAGCATATTCGCACGTATATCAGCTGAGCCTCGCATATAGGACGACCCACTAGGTTGAATCACGAAAGCGCGTCCGTTCGAGCCTAAATACCAAATGGCTAGCTGCAGCCACGCTGTGTCGATCGTAGACCGGGGCGGAGTCCCATAGGGCAGCCTGTGATCTAGGGCCAACTGGTCGTGATCCCGGTAGGACATGGCATACGGTGGGTCAACGACGACAACTTGAGCACAACTAGGATCAAAATAGTCCGTAGAAAAGACGTCACCCAGTTCGAGGTGAACATTGTTTTGGCCCGAAACTAACGCATGCTGTAAAGCTTGGCGATAAACGTTGGGTAGCATTTCCTGGCCAGTCAGATGCTTACGATCATCACCGTGGTTTCCAACCGCGAATAATAGTCGTCCAGAACCAACGGCAGGATCGTGCACCGACCCCGGAATGTCCTTGGAAACGGCAACCAGCACATCGATCAAATCTTGGCTCGTGGAATAGTCATCGTACCCACGGTGTAAAGACTGCGTCACACGGTCTTGAAAGGCCATATAGATCTGACCTAATTCTTCAGCCTTGAAGCTGTTGATCGTGTTGAGGGTAAATTTGAGCGCATTGGCGGTGGTCCCGTCAGGGCGCCCGACTAATCCGTCAAGTTGTGCAAGAAGATCTTCAAATACCGTCCGATATTTGTCTTCACGCTTCTCTTGATATTCACGCACGCTTGTCTGGACCGCAGCGGCCAGGTCTTCGTCGTCAGAATGCTGGAACAGGGCAGGCCACTGCGCCGCCTCGGATAGGTTGCCAGCGAACCTCGGTGAAGTCGGATCAGACACGGCTCTCCACACTAAGAAAGCGCTAACCATCCCGGCAGCCTCTTCAACAGAGGTCAGGGGTCTCCATTGACTCATCAGGTTCCACAAGACGCTATCTGCGGACAACTCTTGGATTTTCTTGCCATGTAATTTTAGCCAAGCGCGGACCGCATCTGCGTCGAAACGTCGACTGGATCCACTGCCGCTAACGGGCCCAGGGAAATCATCGTGTCGACTACGCCAGTTACTGACAGTAGATAGACCGACACCGGCCATCTGAGCAATATCGCTTGGAGTGAGTGTGACAGTATTTTTCATGCTGCCTCCTTCCGTTGAGCAACCATGACATTCATTTCGTGGGCAGTAGAAAACATGAGCCCCTTCAAATCCGGTCCAGCAGCAAGTCGCATCTGCTTGGATAGGCCTGTTGGAGGAGCGATCACCAGGACTTTCACACCGAGCGCCTTCAGTGCTGCGACAGTGGAAGCGAAGATGTGATCACCAGAGGCAATCACAACACGTTCAAACCGATTTGCCACCCAATGAATGTCTTCGACGGTTTCAAGGAGTGCAATATCGGCTCCGTTAATCCCTTCACCCAACAGTCGCTTGGCTGAACCTTTCCACCCCAGCCAGACAACCTCGGCCCTGGACGGACCGCAGGCGATCACCGTCTGGGCACTTTCGTTGAGTGCAGCGGTCATCTCGATTCGCCGCTGCAAACGTGCCACTTCAGCGTGTCGCAATTCTGACCCGCAGGTCATATTTTCAATATCTACCAAGCAAAGCGTCCGCACTTGGGGGTCTAGGTCTAGGTCGGTTTCGGGAGTCTCTGGAACTTCAATCGAAGGCAAAGCTTGTAAATGTTTTATTCTCATACGAATAAGCTTACAGTTGATTCACAGCCATGTCAAGGTGTGAATCAACTTCACACACTCTTTTTTATAAGATCCCTTCCAATTCTCCTCTTTCATTATGTTTATTGAGAAGCGACACCGGGGAAGAAGTCTTGGGAAATCTCGACAATCGTGTAAGTCCAGGAAGCCTAGAGACCTACGTTGTAGTGATTAATCGGTCCTGATAATTTTTCGCCGTTGAAAAACTACTTGTGGTTATGAAGATTCCCCTGTCTGCCGTTCCTCCAATAGCTCCGCCGTAAGGCTGTACGACCGGTCTTTGGACCGAGGTATCCGGCGCGTATCTCCTAGCCTGAGCATAAACTCCACTGAGTCCAGCACATCTTGATCGATGACCCCGTCAATGCCGGGTTGGGCACCTGTTCAGCTCTTTTGGGAAAACGTTCTCATCTGCACTACGTAGACCAGGAAACCACGCTATAAGGATGCCGATTATCGATCGTGGCTACTATCGGAGACATCAAGAATCTGGATTTGATTATTAGCAAGCGGATGGATGCGCCTCGCGGTGGGACGGATCAGTGCCATAAGAATTGGAAGAACCGACGCGCCCATCACAATTTCGAATGAAATGTTCTGTCTACGGCCATTTTGCCGTTCGACGCCCGACGTCCTGCGCTGCAGCCTTATCAACATAGATTCATTCCGTGAAGTACCGGAACTGCATCTCTACCGTCAACACCGTCAACGTGTTCGAACAGTGCCCGAATGCTCCATAGGATGCGGCAGAAGGTAAGAGCACACTTATCCGGTAGCTATCCGTTACCCTGAAAAATGACCGCTTTGCCCTAGCGTATGAGCGTCATTCTCGTTCGAGTTGCTTCAACGATTTACCTGCCGAATTTTTCCACATATCCAGACCGTTCAGAGATGCTCCGCCCACGAATTGCGCAGCCGCTGTTGGCGATGAGAACTGGATGTCCTGGATCAGGATTGAATTGGGTCCGATTTTGTCAGCGTGCTTTGAGCGATTCTTTCGAACAGATTTGGGCGCTGAAGGGGTGAAGGATGCTTCATGGCGCAATTTTGCCCCAGCTAGGACAACAAATCCATCATTGGTTTGACGGCCTTTTGCCTCTGCCCCGGCAATCGACATGCTCAGCGGGGGGGATGCGGACTGTTTAGTTTCTGGGTCTTTTGCATCATCAACGGGTTCAAAAACGCGATAGCCCAGTGCGCCGATGACCAGACGTGCGTACTTAATGAACTCATCGAGTTCCGCTTGCTTTTCTTCAGTGACTCGTCCCACAGATGGATCGTTGCTGTTGGTAACGGTATACCTGCTGGCTTTGATTGCCATGTTCACAAAACGGTTCTCGAGGTAACTGATCTCCGTAGGCCCAAAGGAGTCGTCCGATGTCACCAGAGCTATTGCGTGCGTCCAGTAATCCAATCGATCATCGCCGAGATGCTCCATGATCCGGCCGAGAACCCCTTTCTCATTCTTCCTCAGGCGGGCTTGACCGATATAGACCTTCGGTGTTCCTTCATCGTCTTCACCGAAGAGGAGGTAGACGCCGGTTTGTTTGAGATCTTTTCGATCCTTTGAAAGATGGATGTCCGTCCGTGGCAACAGATACGTTATGCCAGTCCAGTTTCGCAACGTAGCTTTCATCCGTCCCTGACCGGTCCCGTCCATCAAGAACAACTGGATCGTCTTCGGTCCTGCCACGTGACTTCTCCTGTATCTGGAGCGTATTGATAGCAAGAGAGCCTTCCAGCTTTTTGCTGAAAGGCTCTCTTAGATATTTTGTGGAGGCAAGGGGACTCGAACCCCTAACCCTCTGCTTGCAAAGCAGATGCGCTACCAATTGCGCCATGCCCCCGAGGGTTGATCTGAAAAAGTCTAGCAGCCTAGAGCTTGTCTGTCTCGGCCGACCAGTCTTGTTTCTGATCCTGAACATCTTTCCATTTCTTGACCCCCAGGGCAGTCAGTACGGAGATGATGATCGAACCGAGGATTCGTTTCTTCATGTTGGTCTCCTTCAACCTGCTGTCTGAGGTTCTGGAAAGGTGTTCCGTGGGCGTACCAAGACTTGAACTTGGGACCTCTTCGTTATCAGCGAAGCGCTCTAACCGCCTGAGCTATACGCCCTCAGCACGAGAATTAACTTTATAGGAGGTTCTGTGAAAAACAAAATCGGCTCCCGGGTCACTTTCCGGGAGCCGATTTCATGCTTGTTTGCGCCGCTTTTTAGTCGTCGGTCAGGGTGACTCCGATGCCACCGACCAGCGAGGAGGAGATGTTGTAGGCCAGCGCGATCAGCATCGAGATGGCGGTCAACAGGACCACGTTGATCACGGCAATGATGGTGGCCACGGAAGCGACCTGGCCCAGCGAGACCAGCGACTGGACCTCGAAGCCCTGTCCGTCGGCCTCAGAGCCGAGTACCTGGCCCAGCAGCTCGTTGATGCGGTCGAAGATGCCAGAGAGGTCCATGATGGTCCACAGGGCCACGGCGCAGACCACCGTGATGATGCCCAGCGCCACGGAGAGCAAGAAGGACATCTTCAGCACCGACCACGGGTCCACCTTGGAGATGAGCAGGCGGGCCTTGCGCACCTTGGCCTTCGGTGCGGGGCGCACCAGCGCCGGGCGGGCCGTGCCACCCTTGGCCGGGGCCTTGCCGCCCTGAGCGCTTGCCGCTGGCGCGTTGGAGGGCTTCTTCGGCAGTGGCCCGCCGGCGCCGGGTTTGGCGGCAGCCTTGGTTACCGGCTTGGTCTTTGCCGTTTGCTTCTCCGCCGGCTTGTTCTGCGGACTACTCACGCCTGGCCTCCGTCGTCTTCGGTGGTGTCGTTCTCAGGATCAGTTTCTTCAGAGTCCAACGGTACTTCATTCACCGGCTCGGTCGCATTCTCTGCGACCTGCTCGGTCTCACCGTCAGGAGTTTGCTCGTCTTCGGCATCCTCGGCTGCGGCTAAGTCCCGTTCGGAATTCTTGGTGACGGCCACGATGCGGTCGCCCTTGTCCGGGCGGGCAAAGATGACGCCCATGGTGTCCCGGCCCTTGGCGGGGACCTGGTTCACGGCGGAGCGGACGATCTTGCCCTTCTCCATGACCACGAGCACTTCGTCGTCTTCTTGGACGATCATGGCCCCGACCAAGTGGCCGCGTTCTTCTTGGTAGCGGCCGACCTTGATGCCGAGTCCGCCGCGGTTCTGGATGCGGTACTGTTCGGACTCGGTCCGCTTGGCGTAGCCACCGTCGGTCACGACGAACACGTAGGAGTCCTCGGTGACAACATCCATGGCGAGCAGCTCGTCCCCGGCACGGAACTTCATGCCGGTAACACCGGAGGTGGCCCGGCCCATGGGGCGGAGGGCTTCGTCGGTGGCGGTGAAGCGCAGCGACTGGCCGAGTTTGGAGACCAGCATCAGGTCATCGTCTGGTTCGACCAGTTGGGCGGAGACGACTTCGTCGCCTTCGCGCAGGTTGATGGCGATCACGCCGGCGGTGCGCGGGGTGTCGTACTGGGTCAGCGCCGTCTTCTTCACCAGACCGTTGCGGGTAGCCAACACCAAGTAGGAGGCTTGCTCGTAGTCGCGGATGGCCAGCACCTGGGCGATGGTTTCATCGGGCAGGAAGGCCATGACGTTGGCGACGTGTTGGCCCTTGGCGTCCCGGCCGCCTTCCATCAGCTCGTAGGCCTTGGTCCGGTAGACCCGGCCTAGGTTGGTGAAGAACAGCAGCCAGTGGTGGGTGGTGGTGACGAAGAAGTGTTGGACCACATCGTCCCCGCGCAGGGAGGCCCCGCGGACGCCCTTGCCGCCGCGACCCTGCTGCCGGTAGTTGTCCGAACGGGTGCGTTTGACGTAGCCGTCGTGGGTGATGGTGATGACGACTTCTTCTTCCGGGATCAGGTCTTCGACCGACATGTCCCCGTCGAAGCCGGGCAGGATCTTGGTGCGGCGTTCGTCTCCGAACTTCTCCACGATCTCGGCCAGTTCCTCGGAGATGATCTCCCGCTGGCGGGCCGGGGATTCCAGGATCTGCCGGTATTCGGCGATCTTGGCCTGCAGCTCGTCATAGTTATCTTGGATGTTCTGGCGTTCCAGTGCGGCCAGCTTGCGCAGCTGCATGTCCAGAATGGCCTTGGCCTGGCGTTCGTCGATGTCCAGCAGCGCCATCAGCCCGTCCCGGGCCTCATCGGCGGTGGCGGAGCGGCGGATCAGGGCGATGACCTCATCCAATGCGTTCAGCGCCTTGAGCAGGCCGAGCAGGATGTGCGCGGCTTCTTCTGCCTTGCGCAGGCGGTACTGGGTGCGCCGGACGATGACGTCGATCTGGTGGGCCACCCAGTGCCGGACGAACGCGTCCAGGGACAGGGTGCGTGGCACCCCGTCGACGAGGGCGAGCATGTTGGCGGAGAAGTTGGATTGCAGCTCGGTGTGCTTGTACAGGTTGTTCAGCACGACCTTAGCCACGGCGTCCCGGCGCAGCACGATGACCAGGCGCTGGCCGGTGCGACCGGAGGACTCGTCCCGCAGGTCCGCGATGCCGCTGATCTTGCCTTCCTTGACCAAATCCACGATCTTCACGGACAGGTTGTCCGGGTTGGCCATGTACGGCAGTTCGGTGACGACCAGGCAGGTGCGGCCTTGGATCTCTTCGACCTCGACCACGGCGCGCATGGTGATGGAACCGCGGCCGGTACGGTAGGCGTCTTCGATGCCCTTGGTGCCTAGGATGGTGCCGTGGGAGGGGAAGTCTGGGCCTTTGATGCGCTGCATCAGGGCGGCTAGGAGTTCTTCCTTGGACGCTTCCGGGTTCTCTAGGTACCACTGGACGCCGTCGGCGACCTCGCGCATGTTATGCGGTGGGATGTTGGTGGCCATGCCGACCGCGATGCCGGAGGAGCCGTTGACCAGCAGGTTGGGGAACCGTGCGGGCAGCACGACGGGTTCTTGCTGTTTGCCGTCGTAGTTGTCTTGGAAGTCGACGGTTTCTTCGTCGATGTCCCGGACCATTTCCATGGCCAGGTGGCTCATCTTGGTTTCGGTGTAACGTTGGGCGGCCGCGCCGTCGTTGCCCGGGGAGCCGAAGTTACCTTGGCCCAGGGCCAGCGGGTAGCGCATGACCCAGTCTTGGGTGAGGCGGACTAGGGCGTCGTAGATGGCCGAGTCACCGTGGGGGTGGAATTGGCCCATGACGTCCCCGACGATGCGGGAGCATTTGTTGAAGGCGCCTTGCGGGCGGTAGCCGCCGTCGTACATGCCGTAGATGACGCGGCGGTGGACGGGTTTGAGGCCGTCGCGGACGTCTGGCAGGGCACGGCCGGCGATGACGGCCATGGCGTAGTCCAGGTAGGAGCGCTGCATTTCTGTTTGCAGGTCTACCTGTTCCACCCGTTCTTCGGGGGCGGTGGTATCTGGGGTGTTCTCACTCACAGCGTGGTTTTATCCTTCTTAGACGTCGAGGAAGCGGACGTCTTTGGCGTTCTGTTGAATGAAGTTGCGGCGGGATTCGACGTCTTCGCCCATCAGGACAGAGAAGATCTCATCCGCCGCGGCGGCATCATCCATGGTGACTTGCAGCAGGGTGCGGGAGACCGGGTTCATAGTGGTTTCCCAGAGCTCTTGGTAGTTCATCTCACCCAGGCCCTTGTAGCGCTGGATGCCGTTTTCCTTGGGCAGACGCTTGTTGGCGGCGTAACCGGCTTCGAGGGCGGCATCCCGTTCGGCGTCGGTGAAGACGTAGTCGTCCGGGGCATTGGACCACTTGATGCGGTACAGCGGCGGCTGGGCGAGGAAGACGTGACCGTTTTCGATCAGTGGACGCATGTAGCGGAACAGCACGGTCAGCAGCAGCGTGGTGATGTGCTGGCCGTCCACGTCAGCGTCAGCCATGAGCACGATCTTGTGGTAGCGCAGCTTCTCCGCGTCGAACTCTTCACCGATGCCGGTACCGAAGGCGGTGATCAGTGCCTGAATTTCGGCGTTCCCCAGGGCCCGGTCTAGGCGGGCACGTTCGACGTTGAGGATCTTACCGCGCAGCGGCAGGATGGCCTGGGTGTGCGGGTCACGGCCACGCTTTGCGGAGCCACCGGCGGAGTCACCCTCAACGATGTAGACCTCGCACTCCTCCGGGTTGCGGGAGGAGCAGTCGGCCAGCTTGCCGGGCATGCCGAAGGATTCCATGGGGGTCTTGCGGCGGGCCTGTTCGCGGGCCTTGCGTGCGGCTAGGCGTGCGTGGGAGGCGGAGATGGCCTTGGAGATGACGGAGCGGGCCGGGTTCGGGTTGCGCTCCAGCCAGTCGCCGAGCTGGTCGGTCAGTTCTCGCTGGACGAAGCCGCGGGCCTCGGAGTTGCCGAGCTTGGTTTTGGTCTGGCCTTCGAACTGCGGTTCGGAGATCTTGATGGAGACTACGGCGGTGAGGCCTTCACGGATGTCTTCACCGGTGAGGTTCTCGTCCTTGTCCCGCAGCAGCTTGTTCTCCCGTGCGTACCGGTTGATCAGCGAGGTCAGTGCGGCACGGAAGCCTTCTTCGTGTGTACCACCTTCGTGGGTGTTGATGGTGTTGGCGTAGGTGTGCACCGATTCGGAGTAGCCACCGGTCCACTGCATAGCCACTTCCAGGGCCATGCCCTTGTCGGTGTCTTCGGTGTCGAAGGCAATGATGTCTTCGTGGACCAGCTCGTTCTTCTTGGTGGCGTTCAGGTGGGCCACGTAGTCGAGCAGGCCGTTGTCGTATTTGTAGTCGACGATCCGCTTGGAGGTCTCTTCGACCTCATCAGTTTCTTCGGCGATCTCATCAACTTCGACCTTGTTGGATTCCAGTTCGCGCTCGTCGATCAAGGTGATGCGCAGGCCCTTGTTCAAGAAGGCCATCTGCTGGAAGCGGGAACGCAGGGTCTCAAAGTCGAACTCGACGGTGTCGAAGATGGTCGGATCCGGGTAGAAGATCTGCAGGGTTCCGGTGGTCTCCGTGTCCCCGATGGCTTCCAGTTCTTTGGTGACCTGGCCACCGTTGGCGAATTCCATGGCCCAGACGCTACCGTCACGGGAGATCTCGGTGCGCACGCGTTCGGACAGGGCGTTCACCACGGAGATACCCACGCCGTGCAGACCGCCGGAGACGGCGTAGCCGCCGCCACCGAATTTACCGCCGGCGTGCAGGATGGTCATGACGACCTCGACGGTCGGCTTGCCTTCGGTGGGGTGCATGCTCACGGGGATGCCGCGGCCGTTGTCCTGGACGGAGACGCCACCGTCTTCGCGCAGGGTGACGGTGATGTGGTCACAGTAGCCGGCCAGGGCTTCATCGACCGAGTTGTCGACGACTTCGTAGACAAGGTGGTGCAGACCGCGTGGGCCCGTGGAGCCGATGTACATGCCCGGGCGTTTGCGGACGGCCTCCAAGCCTTCAAGGACGGTGATGTCCCCGGCGTCATAGGAGTGCTCAACCCGGTTATTGCCCGGTTGTTGTTCTTCTGTCACAGGAGATGTCCCGTACCCTTCACACAATTGGTCAGATTAACTAGGTCAATTCTACCGTGAGTTGGGCTTTTTTCTTGCATCGGCGGACCCTAGAAGGCCCTCTAAAAGGACAAAACGACGGTTTTGGCACGTTTCTGGGCTGGAGGTGGGACGGGGATAGCTCAGATGGGGTGCTAAGGCCTAGAAAGGGCCGCTAATGATTCTTAGCCATAGGTGTCACGCGGGCCCCGCCCTTTAACCCATTGGGGACCCTTGCCCCACCGGTTTTGGTACGGCCCGAGGATCTTCAACTCGGTCACGATGTTCTCCCCGAGCCGGTCCGTGAGGTGTTGCAGCAGGGCGAAACGCATCATGGTCAGCTGGGTGGCCCACTCGGTGCTGGCGGTGCGGATGACCAAGGTGGTGTCGGTGAAGGATTCGGCGGTGCAGTGTTCGGCGATCTCCGGTCCAACGAGTTCCGGCCACCGGGTCAACACCGAACCGACGGCCACCGGTTCCTCCCAACCGCGTTCGGTGAGCAGGCGGTCGAAGATTCCGGAGATCTTGGCCGGCTCACTGCCGGTGAAGGCTGGCTTGTCGACGGCGTCGCGTCTCTTGCCGGGCACAAACTTCGGTTTGTTCAGGGATCCGGCCTTGCCGGTGGTGAAGCCTTGGGCGGCGGCGCGTTGGCGCCACTTGTTCAGCTGGATGGCTGGCAAGAGGGAGCGGTCGGATGAATCGGAGGCAGAACTCATGACAGTTGAGTCCCTTCCTCGTCTTCTTGCGGGTGCCGGACCTTAATTTGGTGGGCCGCCAGCTGTTCCGGGACGTCTTCAGCCACCGCCGCTGTCACGATAATCTGCTCGGCAGCGGTCGCCAGCTCGGCCAGTCGGTTCCGCCGTCCGGTGTCCAGTTCGGCGAAGACATCATCCAAGATCAGAATCGGACGTTGCGCCGGGCCCGGTTCTTGCTCCGAAAGCACTTCGAACGAGGCTAGCCGCAGGGCAAGAGCATAGGACCACGTCTCGCCGTGGGAGGCATAGCCTTTCGCGGGTGCCTGGCCCAGGTGCAAGAGCACATCTTCACGGTGCGGACCAGTCAGGGTGATCCCGCGTTCGGTTTCCGGACGGCGCCGGCGCTGGAAATTCTCCCGATAGAGCTCCGCAAGCTCTGCGGTGGTCGCGGTGGCCAACTCACTCTGAAGCTGGCGGTGATGGTCCAAGTAGGCAGGTGTGGAGGCCGCGGGTTCTTCGCGGTCGTGGAATTTCAACGTTGACTGATACACCGCAGATACGGGTGTGTGGGCATCAATCAAGGCGTCGTAGCTGGCCTGCAAATGTGGACTCAGCAAATCAAGGACCGTCAAACGGCCCTTCAAGACCCGGGCGGCGGCTTCTGCCAGGTGTTGGTCGAAGACTTCCAGCGTGGATTCGAATGCAGGAAGTGCCGCGTAACCTCCGGCTTTGCGGATGGACTTCAGCAACGCGTTACGCTGCTTTAGAACCTTGTCGTATTCGGCCGTCAGTGTGGACTGGCTCGGCCACAGCTGTCCCAAGAGTTCATCTAGGAAGCGGCGACGGTTTTCCGGGTCCCCCTTGATGAGGACGAGATCCTCCGGTGCGAACAACACCGTCCGCAGCAGACCCATGATTCGACGAGCCGGCACTGGGTTGGCCCGATTGATAGAGGCACGGTTGGGTGCACCCGGGGTGATTTGTACTTCAATCCGTGTTTCTTGAGTGCCGCGCATGGCTTGGGCACGGATCAAAGCATGCGGTTCACCGAAACGCACTAGGGGTTGGTCATTGCTGACGCGGTGCGAAGACAGTGTCGCCAAATAACCAATGGCTTCAACAAGATTGGTTTTGCCGACACCGTTGCGGCCAACCAGAACATTGGAGCCTGGCTGCAGGCTGACGTCAGCTTGTGCGTAACTGCGGTAATCAGTGAGCGAAAGCTCCGTGATGTACACAGTCGATCGCCTAGCTGAGGCGGACCGGCATCACCAGGTAGCGGTAGTTCTGCTGGTCTGCACCATCAGATTCGTTCTGCCCGGTGAGCATGACCGGTTTCGGGGCACTGGTGAATGAGAAACGGACGTGGTCGGTGCTCAAGGCGCCCAAACCATCACGCAGGTACGACGGGTTGAAACCAACCGTGATGTCTTCGCCATCAAGCTGGGCCGGTACGGTCTCGGATGCGGAAGCATCATCGCCGGCCCCGGCATCCAAGGTGACCTGGCCTTCGGAGAAGATCAACCGGATAGGGCTGTTTCGCTCGGCCACCAGAGCAACGCGCTTCACAGCTTCCGTCAACTCAGCGGTGTTAACCAAAGCATGGATCGGAGAGTTCTCCGGGAAGAGTGAACGAATCTTCGGGTAGTCACCGTCAACCAGCGAAGAAGTGATCCAACGTCCACCGGATTCAAACGCGATCAAGTCGGCGTTGTCGCTCAGCGCGATGGAAATCTGACCACCGGTACCCAGCGAACGAGCAACATCGGTCAGCGTCTTAGCTTTGACGAGGGCTTCGGTGCTCAGGTCCGTCTGGTCTGGCTGCCAGGACAGCTCTTTCAGACCTAGGCGGTAACGGTCGGTGGCCAACATGGTGATCAGGTCGGCTTCGAACTCGAGTTTGACGCTGGTCAAGGTTGGCAGGGTGTCATCTCGAGAAGCTGCGATGCTGATCTGGTTGATGGCCTGAGCCAAGGTGTGCGCATCCACCCGACCAATGACGGTTGGGGTAGCTGGAAGTTCTGGGTATTCGCTCACTGGCATGGTGGCCAGGGAGAAGTTTGCCTGCAAGCAGGTCAGATTCACTTTGGAGCCGTCGGTCTCGACCGTGACGGTGGCAGCGGGGAGCGAAGCACAAATTTCATTGAGCAGACGGCCCGAAACCAAGATGGTGCCCTCTTCTTGAACATCAGCAGCGATGGTCAAGCGAGCAGAGATCTCATAATCGAAGCTGGCGATCGAGACTTCGTTGTTTTCAGCGGTGATCAACAGACCGGACAGAACCGGCAAAGGTGGTCGTGGGGACAGTGAACGAGCCGTCCAGGCTACAGCTTCAGCAAGAACATCACGCTCAACTTGGAATTTCACTGACGCACTCCACAGAGATCGGGGTATAAGAATTTCCTCTACAGCCTACCTGCTCTTGAGCGCAGCGAACGAACCAGCCTTAGAACTACAACGATGTCATTTACAGGCGTGAAATCCGGGCCGAGCGAAAGCAAGGTTGTTATTTGGTTTTTCCAAGAAATTTAAGGATGGGAGTGTTAATAACTCCTGTGGAAACTGTGGATAAGTGCCTTCTTCGGCATGGGTCAGCCATTCGCCTTGGGGAAACTCACGTGGACGAATCTCGCTTGGTGTGTGTATTGACTGCGGATAACTTTTTTGCCGAAAACCTTGAATTCACAAGGATATGAGCACTTCTCCACATCAGACTTGTAGTTTTAAGAGGGTTTATCCACAGGTTCATCCACATCTGTTAATAACTACTTGAAGGTTGGTCTCCACAGATTTGTGGATAACTGTGCACAACTGTGGAATTACAACAGTTCTTGTGGACGAACCAAATGAAACCGGTCTGATACGGATTTGAAGATCGACCATCATCCACGCGGAAATATCGACCTAAATTACAACGATGTCACGTTGTGGACAGGTTCTTGGACCTTAACTTGAAGCTTTGCCGAATAAACCTTCAAGCAAACTGGATTCCATCTTTAGTCTGCTTTTCTGTCGACATCTGCAGAAATCTTCGCCCGCAGGGAAGTAACCAAGGGGCAAAGGAGTTGTATAGGAGGATAAAGACAACCCCCGTAGAGAGGCAGTGAACATGTCTGAAGAGAACAAGAACGTCACCATTTACTGGCGCCAAGGATGCGGATTCTGCGCCCGCCTGACGGATGCCGTCGGAGAACTGGCTGACAAAGCCACCTGGCGCAACATCTGGGAAGACGACGAAGCAGCGGCATTCGTCCGCAGCGTCAACGACGGAAATGAAGTCGTACCGACAGTCGTCATCAACGGTGAAGCCCACACCAATCCGGACCCCCAAACCGTGGTCGACGCTCTGTCAGCGCAGTAAAACTCCACGCCAGAAGCGTGGCCCAAAAAAGAGGAAGCAGCGTTAGTCACTGCTTCCTCTTTTTTTGTTTGGTTTCTTGAGTTTTTCTCTCGTTCGACTAGTTCCGAGCGGAGTGCTTGATCTTGTTTGTCAGCTCGGTGACTTGATCGAACACGTCGCGACGCTGGCTCAGCAGCTGTCGAATCTTCCGGTCCGCGTGCATCACGGTGGTGTGGTCGCGACCGCCGAGTGCCTCACCGATCTTCGGCAGGCTCATCTCGGTCAGCTCCCGCAGTAAGTACATGGCGATCTGCCGTGCGGTCACCACGGTCTTGGTCCGGGCCGGGGAAGACAAATCATCTTCGGTCAGCTCAAAGTAGGCGGCCGTCTCCCGAATAATCATGGTCGGGGTGATCCGCGCATCCGCATCATCGGTGATGAGATCTTTCAGCACCGACTCAGCCAACGCGATCGTGATCGGCTGCTTGTTCAGGGACGCGAACGCACTAACGCGAATCAGCGCGCCCTCCAGCTCACGAATGTTGGTGGAGATGCGGGAGGCAATGTACTCCAGTACATCCCCTGGGGCATCCAAACCGTCGGCTTCAGCCTTCTTGCGCAGAATCGCGATCCGGGTTTCCAGATCAGGTGGCTGAATGTCGGTGATCAGACCCCACTCGAAGCGTGAACGCATCCGGTCCTCAAAACCGGACAACTGCTTCGGCGGCAGATCCGAGGTGATCACGACCTGCTTGTTGTTGTTGTACAAGGTGTTGAACGTGTGGAAGAACTCCTCCACCGTGGCTTCCTTGTCCGCCAGGAACTGGATGTCATCGATCAGCAGGATGTCCACGTTGCGGTAGATCCGCTTGAAGCTGGCACCATCATCGTTACGGATGGAGTTAATGAAGTCGTTGGTGAACTCTTCACTGTTCACGTACCGGACCCGGATCCCGGAGTACAGATCCCGGGCGTAGTGACCGATCGCGTGCAACAGGTGGGTCTTACCCAGCCCCGAGTCACCGTAAATAAACAGTGGGTTGTAGGACTTGGCCGGAGCCTCCGCCACGGCGTTGGCGGCGGCGTGAGCGAACCGGTTGGAGGAGCCGGAGACGAACGAGTCGAACACGTACCGCGGGTTCAGCCGGGAGGCCTCGTTCGAATCCGACGGTGGGCTCGGAATCGGCGACGGCCCAGCCGGGGCCGGGGTGTCCTGCCAATTCACCGGAGGGGCCTGATCGGCTGGTTCTGCAGCGGGAGCCTGCGGTGCGACCGGTTCCGGGTCGGCGATCGGCTCGACCACCTCGACCGGTTCCTCGGACTCGAACGAAATGTCCCGGTCGATGGAGAACGCGCAGATGATCTCCTGGCCGAAGATCTCGGCCAAGGCCCTATTCAACGGGTCGCGCAGCTGATTCTGGAAGTGGTCGCGGGTTGTGTCATTATTCACGGCCAGCAACAAGGTGCTGCCGACGAACGCGACCGGTTTAGCGAGGGGAAGGAAGCCGCGCATCCGCGCAGTCAGAGACGGATCTTGTTCCAGCAGCTCGACCACTCTAAGCCAGGACTGGGTGATCTGGTTGTCCTGTTCAGTGCTCATGCGGTTCCTTCTGGTGCCTCATTTAAAAGTGTGGATAAGGGTCGGGATAAACTGTGTACAGCCAAGTAACAACGTGTTGCTCAGCCCGGTGGTTCCCTAGCAAGCACTGATTCTACCGACTTTATGCACAAAGTTTTCCACTGCTGTGCATAACTTGGCTCCGACCGGAAAATATCTGGGTCCCGATTTGACGTTGTCGGGGTGTTTTTCTAGAGTTATTTAGTCCTGTGTGTTATCAGCAGCCACAAAATGCTGCGATGAAACAGCACAGACACCACGAATGTACTCAAGCGTGCAAACCCGGTGCCTTCCCCAAAGTAAGTGACTCACTTCGGGTAAACCACGCAGAACACTGGCTTTGGAGAATTATTGTGAGCAAGCGGACTTTTCAGCCGAATAACCGCCGTCGTGCCAAGAAGCACGGCTTCCGGCTTCGTATGCGTACCCGTGCAGGCCGTGCCATCCTGTCGGCACGCCGCGCCAAGGGCCGCAGCAGCCTGTCTGCCTGAGTGACGGCCGCGTGCCGTCATCGGTGGCAACACTGCTGTGCTTCCCCGTGACAACCGGGTAAAAACTGCCTCGGACTTTTCGCGAATCATGCGCACTGGCGTACGTTCTGGCCGCCAGAATTTCGTGCTGTTCGCACAGCAAACCGACTCATCAGCCTCGCCTGAACGAGTCGGTTTTGTTGTGTCTAAGGCAGTGGGCAACGCGGTGACCCGCAACTTGGTCAAACGCCGACTGAGGCACCTGATGGCCGAGCGGATCACCCAACGCCAACACAGCGGCGAGCAACCCAGATGCGACTTTGTGCTCCGGGCCTTCCCACCCGCAGCCACCGCCAGCTACACCGAGCTGGGACAGGATCTGGATTCCTCGCTAGCGGCTGTCACCAAAAAACTGCAGTCCCACCGGCAAGGCTAAAGCGCGAGCATCATGACCAGCACACACACCCCACAGCGGCCACCCGGGTTCACCATCGCCGAACCGGCCAGCCGCTGGCCATGGTGGCGGGCATTGCCCTCGACCATCGGGGCGCTGGTGTTGAAGCTCTACCGGCTGATCATCTCCCCGCTCTACGGGCCGGTCTGCCGGTATTACCCCAGCTGCTCGGCCTACTCGCTGGAGGCCGTCACCACCCACGGGCTGTTTAAAGGCTCTTGGCTGACGGCCAAACGGCTGGGCCGGTGCCACCCGTTCACCGACGGGGGCGTGGACCACGTGCCACCGGGCCACCGCTATTTTGACCCCGGCGCAGAGCCACGCATCATTGTCTTGAACCATCCACCCATTCCTGCAGATGAGGAAACCGAATGAACTTCTTTGACGCAATCATGTTCCCGTTCCGGATGGCGGTGTCGTTCGTCCTCGGGTTCTTCCATGACGTGCTCACAGCCATCGGCATGGACCCAGCCTCGGGTTTCACCTGGATGCTGTCCATCGTCCTGCTGGTGATCCTCATTCGGACCCTGCTGATCCCGCTGTTCGTCAAGCAGATCAAGGCCTCCCGCAACATGCAGGCCATGCAGCCGGAGCTGCAGAAACTGCAAGCCAAGTACAAGGGCAAAAAGGACCAGCTCTCCCGCCAAGCAATGGCGCTTGAGCAGCAGGAGCTCATGAAGAAACACGGGGCCAACCCGTTCTCCGCCTGCCTGCCCATGCTGGTGCAGATGCCGTTCTTCTTCGCCCTCTTCCAGGTGCTCAACGGCGCCGCACGCGCCGTGCAGGAAGGCCAAGCCGTTGGTGCGCTCTCCCTGGAGCAGGTGACCCAGTTCGCCAACTCCACGTTCTTGGGCGCCAAGATGTCCGACACCTTCTTGGGCTCCCTCGGTGAGAACTTCTCCCTAAACGTCATCCTGGTCACGGTTGTGATGATCCTGCTGATGACCGCCTCGCAGTTCATCACGCAGAAGCAGATCATGGCCAAGAACATGTCGGAAACCGCCATGGCTTCTCCGTTCATGCAGCAGCAGAAGATGATGCTGTACTTACTGCCGATCGTCTTCGGTATCGGTGGCATCAACTTCCCTATCGGTGTGCTCATCTACTGGACCGCCACCAACATCTGGACCATGGCCCAGCAGTTCTGGATCATCCGGAACAACCCGAACCCTGGCTCCCAGGCCGAGCGTGAGCTGAATGAACGCCGCGCCGCCAAGGGCCTGCCACCGGTCAACGAGAAGAAGACCGGTAAGAAAACTGAAGAAGTCGTAGCCCCTAAGCCCACGGGCCAGCGTCAGCAGCCAGTGCGCAAGAACAGGAGAAAGAAATGAGCAGCAACGATCTGGATGAAACAACGCCCGAGCAGCTCGAAGACAGCGTGAGCGAAGACGCACCAGAGGCCACTGACACCGAGCAGCCAAGCGAAACCGATCGTCTGTCCCAGCTCGAAGAGGAAGGCGACATCGCCGCCGACTACCTCGAAGAGCTGCTGGACATCGCCGACATTGATGGCGACATTGACATTGAGGTCCGCAACGACCGCACCTTCGTCTCCCTCGTCGGGGACGACGACAACGAAGAGTTGAAGGATCTGGTCGGCAAGAAGGGCAACGTCTTGGACGCCTTGCAAGAGCTCTCCCGCCTAGCCGTGCTGACCCAGACCGGTAACCGTTCCCGCCTCATGCTGGACATCTTGGACTTCCGAGCTGAGCGGAACGTGGAACTGGCCCACATCGCCGAAGACGCCATCGCTCAGGTCAAGGAAGAAGGCGGCCGCGTGCACCTGAATCCGATGAGCCCGTACGAGCGCAAACTGGTCCATGATCTGATCGCCGAGGCCGGACTGCACTCCGAGTCCGAGGGTGAAGGTTCCCGCCGCCACATCGTGGTCTCCGAGGCCAACTAGGATGAGCACCCCCGCTGTGCCCATCAGCGCCACCGAACAGAAGGCAGCCGAGCACATCTTCGGTGACCGGCTGCCATTGGCTGAGCGCTACGTCGAGCACCTGGCCACCAGCGGGATCGAACGCGGGCTGATCGGCCCCCGTGAGGTCCCGCGACTGTGGGGCCGGCACGTGCTCAACTGTGCCATCATGGCCGAGCTGATGCCCGAAGGAGCCACCCTCGCCGACGTGGGATCCGGGGCCGGCCTGCCAGGCCTGACCCTAGCCATCGCCCGCCCAGACTTGCGCATCAACCTGATCGAGCCGCTAGAACGCCGCACCATCTGGTTGAACGAGGTCATCGAAGACCTTGGGTTGGAGAACGTCGAAGTGCTGCGGGCCCGTTCTGAGCAACTCTTTGATGAGGTCTCGGTCGATATCGTGACAGCCCGCGCCGTCTCCGCCTTGAAGAACCTCATCGGAATGTGCATGCCGCTGGCTAATAGCAGCGGCGAACTACTAGCCCTCAAAGGCCGCTCCGCTGCAGACGAGATCGCGGCTGCAGGCAAAGAACTGAAGAAGCACAAATGCGCTGAACCGGAGATCCTCACCGTTGGTGCAGACGTGCTGGAAGAACCTTCCACCGTCGTACGGGTTCGGCGCCGCTGATCCCACATAATGGGGCCACGTGCCGATAGTCTTAGTACAGACCTGTCCCTAGGAGGAACAAACACGTGGCCCCTCAAGCAGACTTCAGCAGCCCGATCGCACAACAGCTGCTCAGCGAGCGTAAACGCCGCGAACTGCTCGCCCAGAAGAATCTTCCCAAACCCTCCGAAACTCGGATCATCACCGTTTCGAACCAAAAGGGTGGCGTCGGTAAGACAACCACCACGGTGAACCTTGCGGCCGCTCTGGCCAAGTTTGGGATGGAAGTCCTTGTCATCGACATCGACCCCCAGGGCAATGCTTCCACCGCACTCGGGATCCCACACTCCCAAGGTGTAGACAGCATCTACCAAGTCTTGATTGACCAGCTCAGTCTCGCTGATGTCGTGCAACCGTGCCCTGACATCGACAACCTCATCGTCGCGCCGGCAACCATCGATCTAGCCGGTGCAGAGATCGAATTAGTCTCTCTGGTTGCACGTGAGCAGCGTCTAGCCCGTGCGATCAACAAGTACGCCCAACACCGTGAAGAACAGGGCCTCGATCAGCTCGACTACATCTTTGTCGATTGCCCACCAAGCCTGGGCCTACTGACCGTGAATGCTTTCGTCGCTGCACGTGAAGTCCTCATTCCAATCCAATGCGAATACTACGCATTAGAAGGTCTAAGCCAGCTTCTGAAGAACATTGGGTTGATTCAGCGTCACTTGAACGAGGATCTCGAAGTTTCAACGATCCTTCTCACCATGTATGACGGCCGCACTAACCTGTCCTCTCAGGTGGCAGAAGAAGTACGTGAGCATTTCCCAGATGAAGTCCTCAACGCAGTGATCCCACGTAACGTACGTATATCTGAAGCTCCGAGCTTCCAACAAACCGTGGTCACCTACGACCCAAACTCAACAGGCGCTCTAAGCTACCTAGAGGCCGCTGCCGAAATGGCAGAACGGAAACGAAAAGCTTCCTAGCTTGCCCTGTTAGCTACTGGGCTTATTTTCTCGTAGCTAACTTTATCCACAAAGATTCCACAGGTGTGGATACACCGTTTCACGTGAAACAAGACTAAAATAGTAGTGCTTCCCTAGAAACTATGAGGTGCTACTTCCATGACGCAGAAAAAACGTTCATCAGGTCTCGGCCGCGGCCTAGGATCACTCCTGGGGATTCCCGAAGACAGTGAACAGCCTGTCGAGGAAGTTTCACGTGAAACAGCGGCGCAGCAGGCGGAGACCGCTGAGAAGCTTGAGAAGAAGACCGCTGCTAAGAGAAAGAAGACTTCGACAAAGCCAACCTCGGAGCAGGCGAAGACAGATATTTCCGCCGAGCCGGCGGACGTCCCCGATGTGCGAGATGAAGTCCCAGCTTCAGTCAATGTTGTAGAGAAGAAGAAGGACATCTCTCGACCTTCAGATATGTTCTTCCAAGGTGGAGCTCCACGAGGCCGGAAGAAGTCTGACATGTCAGAACTGATGTCCGCACGTACCTCAGGTCTACGGGCTCCCCGAAGAGATGTAAAGCCAGAGTCCTCAGTAGATGAAGCAGTCGATGTAACTGCACCAGATTTCAGTGAAGTTTCACGTGAAACCAGCGAGACCGATATGGCTGAAGGACGCTTTACCAAGATCTCGGTCGCTGAGGTCGTGCCTAACCGGAAGCAGCCACGTAAAGAGTTCGATCAGGATGAACTGGATGAACTAACCGAATCTATTCGGGAAGTTGGTGTCCTGCAACCTATTGTTGTTCGGCCATTGGATGATGGCACATCAGCGAAGTATGAACTCGTGATGGGTGAACGCCGGTGGAGAGCTACCCAAGCCGCCGGTCTTGAAGAGATCCCCGCGATTGTACGAGTCACTCCTGATGTGAATCTCTTGCGCGACGCGCTGTTGGAGAATCTCCACCGGTCACAGCTCAATCCTTTGGAAGAGGCAGCTGCATACCAGGACCTCTTGAACGAGTATGGATGTACTCAAGAAGAACTGTCACAACGTATCGGACGGTCCCGTCCACGTATTTCCAACACGATGCGCCTGATGAATCTGCCTGCTTTGGTTCAGCGTCGCGTAGCAGCCGGTATTCTGAGTGCAGGACATGCGCGTGCTTTGTTGTCTCTGCCTGATGCCGCATCAATGGAAAAACTGGCACAACGTATTGTGAATGAGGGTCTGAGCGTACGTGCGGTAGAGGAGTTGGTGGCCAGTGCAGAGGCCCCACGTGACGTTTCACGTGAAACCAAACGCCGTGAGCCGGTACGTCATGAACGACTTGATTACTTCGCTAATGCTCTCTCTGACCGACTCGACACGAATGTGAAAATCAGTCTAGGGGCGAAGAAGGGACGTATGTCTATCGAATTTGCATCGGTGGATGACCTCAATAGGATCATGGATCTAATTGCTCCCGATACAAAGGCAGATTAACTGGGAATCATATAGCTAAGCGCGAAGGGGCGGATGAACCACTAAGTTCATCCGCCCCTTTTGTATGTTCTGTGCATTCGATTTCGATCTCGTGCGGCCAGACGGTTTCAGGAGGAACATCCAATGGAACGTTCAGTGGCGCGTATGTATCTATACTTGTGCTTCTCCGTGTGGATTGCACGGATTAGATTGAGTGTTTGCCTAGTTGTGCGCACTGCAAAGGCTAGGCGCAACGCTAATTTCCCAAGGAGAGTTATGGGCATTAGTCTCCCAGGGATTAGTAGAGTTCCTTCACTACGTCGTTTCACGTGAAACCAACAGCACTAAAGGCATTGATAAGGCATAGTTCCCATCTTGGAGGTATTCCTGTCATGAATCCCGTGATCTGGGCGCGACATCAGCTTGGCTTCTATGTGCAGATATCCCTGTCTGCTAGTCGTAGAGGATAAGAGATCGTTTTTGGAAGCTTCACACCAAGCTCTTGTTGGAGTGCGGTCACTATAAGTGGAGACAGCGAGTGATGAAGAAATCATCGAATGAAGATAACGGCCTCCAAGTCAATGCGTGTCTGGTTAAGCATTTGTTGTGCCACATAGAGACGTACGTTTCACGTGAAACAAAAATGGGGATTCAGGCATCTGCCTGAATCCCCATCCTTGATGGTTTGTGCTTAATTAGCCAATCACTGGTGCGAAGGCATCGAGCAGAGCCTGCTTCGGGCGGGCACCCAAAACGGTCTCCTTGAGCTCGCCATCCTTGAAGGCCATGATGGCTGGGATGGAGGTGATGCCGTACTTGGCAGCCAGACCTGGGTTGGCGTCAACGTCGCACTTGGCAACCTTGACTTTACCGTCGAGCTCTTCTGAAAGCTCATCGATGATCGGGCCAACCTGGCGGCATGGACCGCACCAGGCAGCCCAGAAGTCGACAATGACCGGCAGATCAGAGTCGGTTACCAGTTCTTGGAAGTTATTGTCGTTTACTTCTACAACTTTGCTCATGGAAACTCCTTAGTGTTCGGCTAGGTAGTGCTCTACGTCAATGGCCGCTACACAACCGGAACCAGCTGCTGAAATGGCCTGACGGTAGGTTGGGTCCAGAACATCCCCGGCAGCGAAGACGCCCGGAATGTTGGTCTTGGAGGTACGACCCAAGACAGCAACGTTGCCGTCTGCAGTCAGATCCACAACATCCTTGAAGAGCTCGGTGCGTGGATCGAACCCGATCGCCACGAAGACGCCAGTGACATCTAGCTTGCGGTCGGCTTCTCCAACAGTGGAAGAGAGGGTGACACCGGAGACTTTGTCGTTCTCCTGGTGGATCTCCTTGACTGCGGTGTTCCAGAGGAATTCGATCTTTTCGTTCGCCATGGCGCGTTCAGCCATGATCTTCGATGCACGCAGTTCTTCACGGCGGTGCACAACGTAAACCTTGTTAGCGAACTTGGTGAGGAACATCGCCTCTTCCATGGCGGTGTCTCCACCACCAACAACAACGACGTCTTGGTCGCGGAAGAAGAAACCATCACAGGTGGCGCAGGAGGAGACACCGTGTCCGGTCAGCTCTTGCTCGCCCGGCACGCCAAGGGTGCGGTAGGCGGAGCCGGTGGCCAGAATTACGGACTTGGCCTTGTATTGGAGTCCTCCGATCAGGGTGACGGTCTTGATGTCTCCGGTCAGCTCAAGTTCGGCCACGTCTTCATACTGAACCTGGGCACCGAAGCGCTCGGCCTGGGCCTGCATGTTCATCATCAGTTCCGGGCCCTGAATGCCTTCTGGGAAACCGGGGAAGTTCTCCACCTCGGTGGTGTTCATCAGTTCACCACCGGCGGTGACCGAACCGGCGAAGACCAGCGGCTTCAGGTCCGCACGAGCGGTGTAGATAGCCGCAGTGTAGCCGGCGGGGCCTGAACCCACGATGATGACGTCATGAATTTGGTTCTCTACCTCAGACAAGTCTGATTCTCTTTCTGGTTGAGCGTGGCAACGCTTAGTTAGGATACGGCGATTTCAGCGATCCGCATGCCGAAGGGCCGGGACCCGCCTTGCAGGCGTGGCAGTTCGGTCACGTTGACGATGACGTACTGCGCCTTGGCTGGTTGGCCATCTTCAGACACGGAGATGTTGATCTCTGGTCCGGTAAAGCTAGTTGTGGTGATCTTCTTGGCGTCGGCCAAGTCCGGGGTATCAGACACCAGGACTTCGATGGCACCGCCGGAGCCACCGGACTGACTGATCTTCACGTCAGAGATATCCGATTCCTCCTCCAGTTTCACCACGAGTGCCATGTTGGCGGCAAAGCCACCAAAATTGGCCGTCTGGAAGGTGTAACTGTTCCATGAGGTGGCATTATTCCCGTCGATGATCAGTGGCAGCGTGGAGTCATACTCGGCGTTCAGATCTGGCTGATCCGGAACCACACGGGTGACTTCCTCGGTGACCGGGGTGACGGTTGGCTCTTCAGTCTCCGATGGGGACGGCGAATCCGTGCCGCCGCCCTCGGTGGTTTCGGTGACGGACGGGCTTTCGCCGGTCTGGCCCTCCCCACCTGCGGTCTTGACACCATTGAGGCTGTTCATCGCGATCACGACGCCAACGATGACGACCAGCGCGATCGCCACCAGCGGCAACAGACGTAGCAGCTTGTTCGGCTCGGAATCGTCTTCGTCTGCAGCGGCTTTCGAACGCGCACCCGGCTCCGGGATGAGGGCAGCCGGTTCGGTGGCTGGTTCCGGTTCCTGAGCGGCAGGCTGAGATGGTGGACGCTTCGGTGGCGGCGGCAGAATTGGAGCGGCTGCCGTCGGTTCCTCGGTGGCAGCTTCGGCCGAGACATCGTCAGCGGTGTCTTCTTGCTCGGCAGGCTGCTGGTCGGACGGAGCCGGTGGGACGGCCGATACCTGATCGGTGTGCGCGTCATCGGCGGAAGACTGCTCGATGTTGCCGGTAGCCGGTTCGACTGGCTCCGGCTGGGAAGTCTCTGGTTCCGTGGAGCTGGCTGCGGCAGCACCGGCGGCTGCGGCACCTGCTGCGGCGGCACGGTCGGCCCGGCGTTGGGCTAGGCGGTCCGCGAAGCGGTCCAGCATGGAGCGTTTGCCGCCCTCGTACCCGGCGTGCAGGGTGCCGTAGTACTCTTCGTCGTCTTCGTAAACCTGCGGTTCCAGCTGGCGGGATTCGCCGAAGATCTCCGAACCGAGGGTGTCCGTGTAGAACGGCTCAACATACGGGGTGGCAGACGGTGGGTAGACCAGCTCCAAGAGGTGGTCCGGTTCGATCTCATTGGCCACCAGATAGGTGCGGCCGTGCGAGATGCCTAGGTCCAAGACCTGGACCGGTGAGGTGCGCTCACCGATGGCGATCTGGCGGGCGGATTCGGCCGTCTGGGTGGCGTGATCGGTGGCGGCGACCAAGATGGCGACCTGCCGGTTGAGCACTTGGTCCATACCGTTAAGAACCAAGTCTTGATCGTCACTGCTGGTGACGAGTCCGATGACCCGGTAACGGCCACCTAAGACGGTTCCTTCTTCAATCGGTTCGGACACGCGGATGCTCCTTTAAGCTTTTGCCTTTTCTCAATGGTAACCGCTGGGAGAGCAGATGCTAATTTCTGCGTAACCGGCCCAACAGCGGCCCAAGGAAGAAATCAACCTCTTCCACTTTCATGACCTTCAACAGCACAAAGTAGACCAACGCCATCGCGGTCCCGACCACGGCGCAGCTGATCAGCGCGGTCACAATGGTGCTCCACGCGAAACCAATCGAGTAGCCGCCCAGCGCGGCCAGCACGGCGGCACCTACCAGTGCCGCGACGATGGCGGCCCCGGCGGTCTTCATATAGGTGTCCAACACCTGGGTGGCCCCGTAGGAGCCGTAATGTTTGCGCACCAGCGAGTGGGTGATGGCCAGCTGGATGACGTGGAACAGGGCGTAGAGCCCGGCCATGACGAACGCGAACACGGCGTTCGGCACGAACACGGACACGGTGTACGCGAGGATGACACCGCAGATGGCCACCCCGGACTGGATGAGCATCGGGATCTTGGCGTTCTCGTCGGCGTAGAACACCCGCATCAGGTAGAAGTGTGCCGAGCGGAACGGCATACCGAGGGCCATGATGATCAGCAGCTGGCCGATGGCCGCACCGGAGGCGGCGGCCACCTCGGAGGAGCCACCGAAGATGCGGCCCAGTGGTCCGGCCAGCACGATAATCGCGGCGGAGCCGAACACCATCGGAATGGCAAAGGTCCGCAACCCCTGATTGGTGACCGCTTTGGCAGTGTCGTGATCGCGCCGGCCCATCGCATCAGCCAACTGGTTGAACAACACGGTGGCGATGGAGAGTACGAACACCGAGTGCGGCAACACCGTGATGAGCTCAGCGGTGTTCAGGGCGTACTCGCCCGGGATGGCGGCCCCTGAGCCCGGGTCGGACGCATCGGCAGCCTGCCGGGCTGCGGTGGCACCGGAGACCAGCCGGGCGTAGAGCAGGGTGGCCACGTTCCCGATGGCCATGGTCAGCACGGTCCAGGCGGCGATCTTGCCGGTGGAGCGCATGCCCATACCGCGCCAACCGAACTTTGGGCGGATCCTCATGCCCAGTTTGGCCAGCGGGCCCAGCAGCACCACGGCTTGGACAATGATGCCCAAGGTGTGGCCGCCAGCCAGCAGCATGGTTTGCTGCGGGGTCCACTCGGCCAGCTGGTCCACCCCGGCCTGGTAGCGGCCAAAGTTGATCAGGTAAAAGCCGATCACGGAGATCGCGATGACGTTGTTGGCGACCGGCGCCCACATGTACGCGCCGAACCGGCCGTTCGCGTTGAGCACCTGACCGATCACGGCATACATGCCGTAGAAGAAGATCTGCGGCAGCGTCCACAGCGCAAAGGACGTACCTAGCGCCAACATGCCCTCGGTCCAGTCCTTGGTCAGCATGCCCATCAGCGGCGCGGCCAGCGCCGTCACCACCAAGGTGAAACCGCCCATCACCAGGGCCGCCAGGGTGATCAGCCGCGAGGTGTAGTCCGCACCCTTATCCGGGGCCTTGGCGGCCTTGATGAGCTGCGGGACCAACACCACGTTGAACACGCCGCCGGCCAGCAGCATGTAGATGACGTTGGGGATGGCGTTGGACTTTTCAAAGACGTCCGCCACCAGTGCGGTGGAGCCGATGGCCACGGCCAGCAGGGCGGTGCGCACGAAGCCGAGCACACGGGAGACCAGTGTGCCGGCCGCCATGATGGCAGAAGAGCGCGCTGTGGAGGTTTGGGAAGACATGATGGGTTTAACCGTAGAGCAGGTTCCGGGCGAGCTCGACAATGCGCCGCTCGTTCAAGAAGGAGAGTTTGGCCGGCAAATCACCCAATTTCACCCAGGCCACGTCCACGGCCTCGTGATCGGGATCATTCTCAATCGTCAGCTCCCCGCCGATCGCCTCCATGAGGTAGTGGTGCACCGTCTTGTGCACGCGCCGGCCGGTGACGGTGAACCAGTAGTCGATCGAGCCCAAAGGGGCGAGGATGCGTCCGGCGATGCCGGTTTCCTCTTCCACCTCGCGCAGGGCGGCTTCCTGAAAGGTTTCTTCGCCTTCCGGGTGGCCCTTGGGCAGGCACCATTCGAGCCGGCCGCCACGGTTGTACCGGGCGATGATGGCCACTTCAACGTCGCCTTCGTGCATCCGCACGATGACACCCCCGGCGGAAACTTCTTCCACCGTCGGCAGTGGGGAGAGCCACTGGCGTTGGTTTTGGCGCATGGCAGCGATCCCCAGAGACACCGTCAATGGGGTGTTCCGTGCTCGACGCGGACCCGGTTTTGCCATGCAACTTACTCTAGCGATCTTTCAGCAGGGCTGCTGTGCGTGCTGTCCGGCCCGGCGAACCAGCGGTAGAATTGGACCACTATGACTGAACCCAAATCCTTGATGCCCTCGTCCGTGCTGCCCTTGGCCGATCTTGGCCTGCCGGCAGTGGTACAAGAATTTGGTGAACTCTTTGCCGCTCACGGCGCCGAACTCTCCCTCGTCGGCGGACCGGTGCGGGACCTGTTTCTGGGCCGGATCTCCCCGGACCTGGACTTCACAACCGATCTGGACCCGGACGAAGTCCTGAAAGTCATTGACGGGTGGGCGGACACCCACTGGGAGATCGGCAAGGCCTTCGGGACCATCGGGCTGCGCAAGGGTGGCCACACGTTGGAAGTCACCACCTACCGGGCCGAGCAATACGACCCGGCGTCACGCAAACCGGAAGTGGTCTTCGGCACCGACTTGGTGGAAGATCTACGCCGGCGTGACTTCACCGTCAACGCCATGGCCCTACGGCTGCCCAGCGGAGAACTCGTCGACCCGTTCGGAGGGGTCAAAGACCTCCACGCAAAAGTCTTGGACACCCCCGGCACCCCAGAGGACTCGTTCTCCGATGACCCGCTACGCATGATGCGTGCTGCCCGCTTCGCGGCCCAACTCGGCCTGCAGGTCAGCGACCGGGTGTTCGCTGCCATGACCGAGATGGCCGCCCGACTCGAGGTCATCTCCGCCGAGCGGATCCAGCAGGAACTCATCAAACTCATCAACGGCACCTATCCGGTGGCCGGCATCGAGTTGCTGGTCGACACCGGTCTGGCCGAATACGTCGTCCCCGAGGTCCCGGCGCTGAAGCTGGAAACTGATGAAGCACACCACCACAAGGACGTCTACCAGCACTCGCTGACCGTCATGCGGCAGGCTGCGGAGTTGGAATCCGATGCTGAGGGCCCGGTGCCCGGACCGGACTTCGTGCTGCGTTTCGCTGCGCTCATGCATGACATCGGTAAACCAGCCACCCGCCGCTTCAGCCCCTCCGGTGCGGTCACCTTCCGGCACCACGATGTGGTCGGCGCGAAACTGGTCAAGAAACGGATGCGGGTGCTGAAGTTCGACAATGACACCACCGCGGCCGTCGCCAAACTGGTGGAGCTGCACATGCGCTTCTACGGGTACGGGGAAGCCGGCTGGACGGACTCGGCCGTGCGCCGCTACGTCACCGATGCGGGCGACCAGCTGCAGCGGTTGCACCGCCTGACCCGGGCGGACGTCACCACGCGGAACCGGCGTAAGGCTCGCCGGCTCGCCGAGTCCTATGACGATCTGGAGCGACGGATCGACGAGTTGGCCGAGCAGGAAGAGCTCGCCGCCATCCGACCGGACCTAGACGGCAAACAGATCATGGCGCTGCTGGGCATCAAACCCGGACCGGTAGTCGGCCAGGCCTACAAGCACATGCTCGATGTCCGTCTTGAAGAGGGTCCGCTCTCTGAAGCGGAGGCAACTGAACGTCTGCTTACCTGGTGGGAGAAGAACAAACCGGCAGAGACCGGTAACCCCGCAGACAACTAGTCATCTGAGGACTTATTCAGCTTTTCTTTCACATCGCTGACGTGTGCCCGCACGGTGACTTCACCGTTAGCGATTAAAACTTTTAAAAAACCGTTGGTTTTTGTGAGCTGCTTCACTAAAGTCAGAGGTGGTCACATGGCTGTGACCTAATCCCCACAACTGATGGAGTATGTGCAACATGGAAGAGATGTCTGACCTCTCAATTGCTCAGGCTGCCACCCTCAAGCCGATCCGTGAAGTGGCCGCTGAAGCTGAAATCAATCCCGAAGCCTTGCTGCAATTCGGTGACTATAAGGCCAAGATTGATCCCGCACTGCTCGATGCCCCCGCCGAAGGCCAAGGCAAAGTCGTGCTGGTGACCGGTATCAGCCCCACCCCGGCTGGTGAAGGTAAATCCACGGTCACGGTTGGACTCTCTGACGCGTTGCGCCTTGCCGGCGAGAAGGTCATGATCGCCCTGCGCGAGCCTTCGCTGGGCCCGATCTTCGGCATCAAAGGCGGTGCCACCGGTGGCGGCTACTCACAGGTGCTGCCGATGGAAGACATCAACATGCACTTCACCGGTGACTTCCATGCGATCACCTCAGCGAACAACCTGCTGGTCGCGCTGATCGACAACCACATCCACCAGGGCAACGAGCTGAACATTGACCCGCGTCGGATCGTCTTCCGCCGGGTGCTGGACATGAATGATCGTTCCCTGCGCTCGATCGTCTCCGGTCTTGGCGGCCCCACCGAGGGTGTGCCGCGGGAAGCCGGATTCGACATCACCGTAGCCTCCGAAATCATGGCGATCTTCTGCCTGGCCAAAGACATTCAGGATCTGCAAGACCGGATCGACAACATCGTGTTCGGCTTCACCTACGACCGCAAACCGGTCACCGTGAAGGAACTCGGCGGCGGTGGCGCCATGACCATGCTGCTGAAAGAAGCGCTGAAACCAAACCTCGTGCAGACCATTGCCGGGACCCCGGCTCTGGTGCACGGTGGCCCGTTCGCGAACATCGCGCACGGCTGCAACTCCTTGATCGCCACCCAGACGGCCCGCCGACTGGCCGACATTGTTGTCACCGAAGCCGGTTTCGGAGCCGACTTGGGTGCAGAGAAGTTCATGGACATCAAGGCCCGTGCCGGCGGCTTCGCCCCGGACGCCGTGGTGATCGTCGCGACCATCCGCGCCTTGAAGATGCACGGCGGTCTGGCCAAGGACAAGCTCAAAGACGAACTCGATACCGAGACCTCCATCAGCTACCTCTCCGAAGGCGTGAAAAACCTGGAACGGCACATCGATAATGTGCGCGGCTTCGGGGTCACCCCGGTGGTGGCGATCAACAAGTTCACCAACGACTCGGACGATGAGCTGAACTGGTTGAAAGCGTGGCTGGAAGAGCGTGGCGTAAAGGCCGCGGTCGCCGACATTTGGGCCAAGGGCGGTGCCGGCGGTCAAGAACTCGCCGAAGCCGTGCTGAACACCCTGGATGAAGGCAACAACTTCAAACCGCTCTACGAACTGGAAGACACCGTCGCGGAAAAGGTCGAGAAGATCGTCACGACCATCTACCGCGGTGACGGAGTCGAGTTCACCGCCGCCGCAAAGCGGCAGCTGAAAACGATTGCGGAGAACGGCTGGGACGATCTGCCGGTCTGTATGGCCAAAACCCAGTACTCGTTCTCTGACGACGCGGCTCTGCTGGGCGCCCCGGATGGGTTTACCATCACGGTGCGTGAACTGATCCCGAAGACCGGTGCCGGCTTCGTGGTCGCGTTGACCGGAGCGGTCATGACCATGCCAGGTCTGCCGAAGGTCCCAGCAGCGATGAAGATGGGTGTAGACGAAGACGGTCATGCCGTCGGTCTGTTCTAACCTGCTCTTCATGCTGTGACCCGGATTGAGGACCGGGACCATAGCCTGAGTGCCTCAGTAGTGAGTTCCTTGCTTCACTCACTGCTGAGGCACTTTGCTGTTCAAGAGTTTTTCAGCGATTCCGAGAAACATACGGGCGCTCGCTACCCCAACATGGTTGAATCAGACCATGACGGTCCTTCATGAGCGCACCTGCCGCGGTCCGCGCAAATCATCGCTGCTGGGCATGCTTGCAGCCCTGGTCCTCGTGCTGACAGCTTGCGACTGGAACATGTCCACGACGTTCCACGAAGATGAGACCGCAGACTTCATGGCGGAACTGAAAGTCTCGCAAGAAGAATCCAAGATTCCCCAAGGCCCTGGACCAACCTTCGAGTGCGCGGAGCTACTGCGCCTCCAAGACCAAGTCGAAATCGCCTCCAAGCTCACCATCGACGATCGCTCTGAAGCCGGCAACATCCATTGCGTCATAACCGGCAACCGCATCCCGATCGATGAACTCTTCACAGCAGACCTCTCGGTCGAAAAAGCAGATGGGATCTACACCGTCGGGCTAGAACCAGATACCGGATCAGAACCCCTGGAGCTGGAGAAACTGGGACTGCAATTCAATCCCACCTTGACCTTCACCTTCCCGGGACGCGTGCTCGAGGCATCGGCCGGCGTAGTTGACGGTAACACCGTCACGATCACCGACCTAGATGTCTACCAAAAAGGATTCTCAATCACCGCAGAAGCGGAGAAATCCAAATCACTCCTAGACGGGCCGTTGCTGTGGCTATTGGCCGGTGTTGGAGTTCTTGTCCTGACACTGCTCATCTGGATGGTGGCACGTAAAAACCGGCCGCAGCCGGCTGCAAAAGAACCGCGAACAAATGTGAAATAGTTCGATCTCTTGGTGCAGAGAGGCTCCCTAACGTGCTTGAATCGAAAGTATGAATTTCACGGCCCCCTCCACCTTGAACAATGGTGCCAAGAAGCTGCTCTTGGCCATGTTGATACCACTATTTCTGCTCTTCACCGCGTTTGGGGCTCACGCCCAAACCATGAACGAAGTCAGCTTTACCAACGCAAAGATGAAGTTCCACGAAAACGGAACCGTCGACATGCGGATGGAAATGAAACTTCTGGGCGAAGATTTCAAAGAGTTTGGTCCCATGCCGAAGATCGCTTGCGACCAATTACTCGGGCAAGATCCGGAGGATGGGCTCCACATTGAAGATCGGTCGGCCGATGGAAATGTGCACTGCATCGCCACCGCTACCAACCAGCCACTCGATAAGCTCAATCAAGCTAGCCAAGACTTCTCTCTAGAAGATGGTGTTTACACGATTGAGATTCCTTCCATGGACTCTCCAACCGTGCCTGGCGCAGACCCGGGCATAAATATGTCCATGGAATTTGAGTTTGCCGGCCAAGTCACCGAAGCTTCCGTGGGCCAAATCGTGGACGGAAACCGCGTGATCATCTCATCCGCTGATCAGCTGAACCAAGGCGGCATCATCAAAGCCAATGCTGCCCCGACCATGAATAACTTCCTGCTCTGGGCTCTCATTGGTCTGGGCGTCTTGGCTCTTGTCGGCCTGATCCTGTGGTTGGTACTGCGCAACAAGAAGAAGTCCAAACAGCCACACCACCCAGCCGGTCCAAACGCAGGACCTGGTTACGGCGGCCACCAGTCAGGCCCACACCAGCAGGGCCAACCCCACTCTGGTAACCAGTACGGTGCTTCGCAGCAAGGTTGGCAGCCGAACCCACAACAGCAGCAACCTCCACGGCACCAAGCCCCCGGCCAGTACGCTCCCGGGCAGCCTACTGCTGGCCAATGGGGAGACCCGCAAGGCCAGCAGCATTCGGGCCAGCCACAGCAAGGACACCCGCAGCAACCGCAGCACGGCCAGCCTCATCAGGGTCAACCTCACCATGGGCGGCCGCAACAAGGTCAGCCATGGCAGCCGAACCCTCAACAACCACCACAGGGACAGCCGTGGCAACAGGGGCAGCCATACCCCGGCCAGAACCCGCAACAGGGTGGCTACGGTGGAGTTCAGGGTCAGCAGTGGCAGCCTCGTCCTGGGCAGCAGCCTTACCCACCGCAGGGCCAGCCACCACAGCAGTGGCAGCAACCCCATCCACAGCAGCGACCACAGAATGGCAATACGCCGCCGCAGCACGGGCAGGGCCAGCCCAAACCAGATAACGATCAATAACTGAACAACAAATCGATCCCGGTCTCGAGTCGCCACCGCGCTTGAGGCCGGGATCTTTTGTGCCTAGAGAGATGCGGCTGGTTAGGGCGCAATATTGCTGACTTTTACTGCAGACAACTTAGCTCTCATGCTTGAATCAGAATATGAAGTCCACAGCCGAAAAACTGCCCGCAGGCCGTATCCGGAAGCTCCTTGGGGCGGTACTGATCCCACTTTTCATGGTCTTGACGGCGTTTGGCGCGCAAGCGGCACCGGAAATTGACGACAGTTTCTCCACGTCGCACCTGAAGTTCCATGAAAACGGAACTGTGGACTCCACCATGGACATGAAGATGTCTTCGAAACTTCGATACTCTCTTGGCCTAGGTGGCGACATTACTTGCCAGAAGTTGTTTGAGATGACTCCAGAAGACACCTCGAACGTTAATGTCGATAATCGCTCTCAAGGCGGAAATCTACACTGTCTAGCGACCTCGTTGAATCAGCCACTGAGTCAGCTCAACCAGGGAGGCCACCAAACCGTATCCTTGGAAAACGGGGAATACACGGTGACCATGCGTAATCGCAGCGAGGACCCTGTCATGTTCGAGAACCAATCACGATTGATTCTTGAATTTCCCGGCAAAGTGACCCAATCATCAGTGGGTACCGTTGAGGGCAACAAGGTGATCTTGGAAGGCGCATCACTCAGCACCGGCGGTGTTATCAAGGCCAAGGCCTCACCGGGTCTCGAGGGCTGGGTCATGTGGTTGCTGATCGGTCTGGGCGTTGTGGCACTCGCGCTGTTCCTCTGGTTGGTCCTGAGGAAGAAGAACAAGAAGTCTGGGCAGCACCCTCACCAAGGCCATGGCCCACAGGGTCAGCCGTATCCCGGACAGCATCAAGCCAGCCACCAACAGCCAGGACGCCATCATGGCGGGCCCCAGCAAGGTTGGCAGCCGAACCCGCAGCAGCCTGCACAGCAATGGCGGCCACAACCGGGACAACAACCACCACACTCTCAACAGGGCCAACAATGGCAACCGCAACAGGGTCAGCAACCGCAGCAATGGCAGCAACCTCACCCGCAGCAGCGGCCGTTCAACCCGAATGACCCGAACCAACAGGGTCAAGGTCGCCCAGAACAGGGCAACCACCAATAGGACGACCAGTACTCTCAGAGACGGAAACCCATTCGGGTTACGTTCAGGAAAGCTCAGTAATCTGCCGCCATGAACAAGAAGACCTTCGCGCTCACGGCAGCCATTTTTGCCGCCACGCTCTCGCTATCAGCCTGCGACCAAGTCAGCGAACAGCTACCCCAGGTCGACGTCAATGGCACGATCGAGAAACTGGATCAGATGGCAAAGGATGGCGTAGACATCCGGGTTCCGTCCGCCGGTGAGATTGAGACCATGGCCAAGGACACCGTGTGCCCGGCTCTGAAGCGTGATAGCTCTAACCAAACCTTCAAAGCCGTGGTGAGCCATCTTGAGCGCGAATTCGGTCTGACTCCGGAAAGCGCGGATCTCGTCGCTGCCACCGGTGCCCAGATTTGGTGCCCTGCCGAATACGAAGCCGTCGAAGGCAAGTAAGCGTCGTCCGCTTTAGACGTTCTGCACGAACCACCAGTTGAGTGAAACTCCGAGCAGGAAAATCACGATCGCTGTCCACAATCCAATCAGCGCTGCGTTGAGTTTCAGGTTCATCCGCAGCACAGCAATGAACTCGCGGACAAACGCGCTGGGCACAAAGTAGAAGGCTGTTCGGGCCCCACGGACTCGCGCATTCAATCCCAAGTGCCGGGTCAACATTGCTGCTCGGAACACGTGGTAACCGGTCGTGACCACCACAGCTTTATCTTGCGGATCTGACATGAGCGCTTGGCTGAAGCGAAGGTTCTGCACCGTGTTGACCGCTTTATCTTCCACGACAATCCGGTCCGCGGGAACGCCGTGATCCTCCAGATATCGGGCCATCGCGGTGCCTTCCGGCATCAGTTCGTCGCCACCTTGACCGCCGCTCGGAATCAAAACCGGTGGATGGTCCTGCCGATTGGCGACTTCAATGGCCTTGTCGAGTCGGGCTGCCAACAACGGTGGCACTTTGTCGCCGATCAGCCCGGACCCCAAGATGATTACGTACTTGGCGTCACCTTTGCGGGGCATCCGCCCGTAGGCCACAGAGGCCACCAGGAACGCGAGAAAACAGAAACCGAAGTAGCCGGCGATCCCGATCAGGAACACCAACGCCGATACCCACAAGGTGTAGAGCGTCCCGGTTTGACCGACCCAGTTCCCGATCTGAACCAACACGACCGGGGCCACCACCATGCCCACCCCAATCAGCAGCGAGAGCAGATTGCCAAGGGTGCGGGCCTCACGCTTCCACATGGTTAGCCCGTTCGAGATGAGAAAGCCTGCCAACACCGGGTAACCGAGTGCCACTAAGACGCCGAGTGTCACCACGATGAAGAACGGCCAGCGTCCCAGCACCTCGCTGCTAGCTAGCATGAGCAAACCGGAGAACAGCGTCAGACCCAACCCTGCCAGAATCAACACGGTGTTGCTCAAACGCCTGCGCTCGCGAACGTACGCGAAGATCCCGACACCTATCAATGCGATGCCGAGTATCAAGAATGTGTAGAGCAGGGGCATGAAGGGGTTCCTCGAGGATTCAGGACTGTACGCGAGCAAGACTTACATGTTGATCCTAATTCGGCGGGTCAATAGCAGGCGTCGCTTTTCAGACTGATCTAGGAATCGGCCACGTCCAACTAAGGACGGATAAGGAGCAGCTAATGCCCAATCTGAAGTCAACGGTCGACCGGACTGCGTAGCTCTCCTACAGAGTTCCCTCGTCCGAATCAGCTATGTTCATCGGTGCCGACATTTTGCTCGACCCAGTCGCGCAGGTGTTTCAACGGGGCCGCGGCGCTATGTCCGAGTTCGGTGAGCTCGTACTCGACGCGCGCGGGGACCTCTGGGTAGACCGTGCGGGTAAGCAAGCCACGTTCTTCGAGACGTTTGAGCGTTTCCGACAGCACTTTGGCGCTGATCCCGCCCAGTTTACGTTTGAGTTGTCCATTGCGCTGCGGTCCATCTTCGAGCGCACCAATCGCCAGCGCACTCCACTTGTTCGCGAGCAGGTCAAGCATGTCACGGCACGGGCACATAGCCGCGTAGACGTCGTTCCGCTCGCACGCATCCATAGTCTGGCTCATACGACTATGGTAACTGAAAGTAACTAAGTGCCCTTGACGGTAACTAGTGCACTCACGAAACCATGAGTGGCATGATGAAAACACTTGCCATTGGATATGAAAAGAATCTTACCGCTACGGACTCTGAGGCCCTGATCAGCCGTGAGGTCGAGGTGCCGGAGCTGGGACCGCATGACCTGTTGGTTGAGGTTGAAGCGGTCTCGGTGAACCCGGTCGACGTGAAGCAGCGCGCCGGTGCACCAGCGAACGGCTTCAGGGTGCTTGGATTTGACGCCTCAGGAACGGTGCGTGAGGTCGGATCAAAGGTCACCTTGTTCTCGCCGGGCGACGAGGTGTTCACCGCCGGGAGTATCGACCGTCCGGGCACGAATCAACGCCTGCACGTTGTGGACGAGCGCATCACCGGACGCAAGCCCACCACACTCTCGTTCGCGGACGCTGCCGCAATCCCGCTGACCGCGATTACTGCATGGGAGACCCTGTTCGACCGACTCCGCTTGACCGCTAATTCCACCGGCACGCTCCTGGTGGTCGGTGCCACCGGTGGTGTGGGTTCGATCATGTTGCAACTGGCGGAGGCGCTGCTGCCCGGTGTCCAGGTCATCGCAACCGCCTCTGATGAGGAACGTGCCGCATGGGTGCGGAATCTCGGCGCGGAGCACACGGTCGACCACCACCGGGACTTAGCCGCCCAAGTACAGAGCATCGCGCCAAAAGGTGTGGATTGGGTCTTCACCGCTCACTCCGCGGGGCAGGTCGAGACCTACGCGCAGATCGTGGCCCCTTTTGGTCACATCGTCGCGATCGACGACGGTCCCCGCGACGTGTCGCCACTCAAGGGCAAGAGCATCGCCTGGCATTGGGGACTGATGTTCACCCGGCCGCTGCAACACACCCCGGACATGATCGAACAGCACAGGCTCCTGAATCAGGTGGCCGATCTCATCGACGAGGGCCGCATCAGCCCGACAACCACTCAGACTCTGACACCGATCTCCCCGGAGACGTTGCGCGAGGCCCACTTGCTCGTTGAGAGTGGACGCACCATCGGTAAGGTCGTCGTCCACGGCTGGTCGTAGATTCAGATCCGCTGAAGCCGGGGTCGATGTCTCCAGCGGGGTTAAACAACTCATCCCGGTCAGGAACGATTTTTTTGGTTCGTTCCCGACCGGGATTGAGTTCGTGAAAGCGGTGGGAGCTTAGCGCTCGACTTCGCCGCGGATGAAGGCCTCGACCTGTTCCTTGGCGTACTCGTCGTTGTACTGCTCCGGTGGGGACTTCATGAAGTAGGAGGATGCCGACAGGATCGGGCCACCAATGCCGCGGTCCAGTGCGATCTTGGCTGCGCGCAGCGCATCGATGATCACACCTGCGGAGTTCGGGGAGTCCCAGACTTCCAGCTTGTACTCGATCGATACCGGGATGTCACCGAAGTTGCGGCCTTCCAGGCGCACGTAGGCCCACTTGCGGTCATCCAGCCACTGCACGTAGTCGGATGGGCCGATGTGCACGTCACGATCGGTCAGGTTGGCCGAGGTGTTGGAGGTGACGGCCTGGGTCTTGGAGATCTTCTTGGACTCCAGACGGTCCCGTTCCAACATGTTCTTGAAGTCCATGTTGCCGCCGACGTTCAGCTGGTAGGTGCGGTCCAGTTCGACACCGCGGTCCTCGAACAGTTTGGCCAGCACGCGGTGGGTGATGGTGGCACCCACCTGAGACTTGATGTCGTCACCGACGATTGGGACACCGGCTTCGGTGAACTTGTCCGCCCACTCCTTGGTGCCAGCGATGAAGACCGGCAGGGCGTTGACGAACGCAACACCGGCGTCGATGGCGGCCTGCGCGTAGAACTTGGCCGCTTCTTCCGAACCGACAGGCAAGTAGCAGACCATGACGTCAACCTTGGCGTCCTTGAGGGCCTGCACCACATCTACTGGTTCTTCGGTGGATTCCTCGATGGTCTCCCGGTAGTACTTGCCCAGACCGTCTAGGGTTGGGCCGCGCAGCACCTTCACACCGGTGGTCGGCACATCAGTGATCTTGATCGTGTTGTTTTCCGAGGCCTCAATGGCTTCAGCAAGGTCTTTGCCGACCTTCTTGGCGTCCACATCGAACGCCGCCACGAACTCCACATCACCGATGTGGTAGTCACCAAACTGTACGTGCATCAAACCGGGAACGGTATCGGACGGGTCAGCGTCCTTGTAGTACTCGACACCTTGCACCAGCGAGGTGGAGCAGTTGCCAACCCCTACGATCGCTACGCGAACGGGATTCTTCGCCACCAGGTCTCCTTCGAAAAATTGTGTTTTGAGCCGAACATAGTTTATGTCCAAACATGGCATATGCCCTAAATAGAACTAACGACGCGTGATATATAAACATTCCCGTGACACTGGCCACCTTCATGTTGGCTAGAGTTGTCCCCATGAGCCTCTCCTCCCAGCAGCAACGACCGGGCCGTACCGAAGGCCCTTCGGCGGTGGTGCCAACCCAAGATGATCCGGTGCTGGCATCCTCCACCACGCTGCTGGGCGGGCCGTGGGGAACCCGAGCCGCCGCGGCCATCGACAAGACGCACTTCTTTACGTTGTCCCGGGTCCTAGTCATCCTCACCACACTGGCGGCCGTTGCGGCGGTGCTCACGAAACAGCACTGTCTGCTTAACGGGGCCGGTTCCCCCGGGGTGTACCTGAACGGCTGCTACTCGGACTGGACTGCCCTGTACTCCTCCCGCGGGCTGGCCGATCAGCCGTGGGCTCCGTTCACCACCGCCGAATTTGAGTACCCGGTGCTGATGTCCGTGGTCGCCTCTCTCACGGCGGCTCTTGTGCCCGGCCCGTGGGTGGGGGACGGCGCCGCGTATTTCGGGGTGAACTTTCTGTTCGCCTTCATCCTCTGGGTGGTCACCGTCCTGTTGACCGCCAAGACGGCCCGCTGGCGGCCGTGGGACGCGGTCATGGTGGCGATCGCCCCGGGCATCATCTTCGCCGGGAGCATCAACTGGGACATTTGGGCGGTTACACTGCTGGCGGCCGCCATGTGGGCGGCCTCCCGCGGCAAGACGTTGTGGCTCGGGGTGTTCATCGGCCTGGGTGCCGCCATGAAGCTGTATCCGCTGTTCCTGCTCGGGGCCCTGCTCATCCTGACGGTGCGGGATAAGAGTTACCTACGTTTTGCGAAGATCACCGCGGCCGCTGCGGGTGCCTGGCTGGCGGTGAACCTGCCGCTGATGATCGGTAACTGGGACGCGTTCGCGAAGTTCTACACCTTCTCCTCCGAACGCGGGGCCTCGTGGTCTTCCATCTGGCACGTGTGGAACCTGATGGCCGAAAAGACCGGCAACACCACTTTGGACGCGGACGCTGTCGGCGTGCTGGCCACCGGCGGTTTCGCCCTGTCCTGCGCCGTGATCTTCATTTTTGGGGTGCGGTCGCAGCACCGGCCACGGCTGGCCCAGCTGATGTTTTTGATCGTGGCCGCCTTCATCCTGTTCAACAAGGTGTACTCCCCGCAGTTCGTCATCTGGTTGGTCCCGCTGGTAGCGCTGGCGAGCCCGCGCTGGCTGGACTTCATCGTGTGGCAGCTGATCGAAGTGGCGCATTTTTGGGCGATCTGGATGCTGCTGGCCCGCTACAGTACGCAAGACTGGCCTGATAGCCACAGAATGGACGAATCGGTTTACGTGTTCGCGGTGCTCGCCCACGTGGTCATGGTGTTGTGGCTGTGTTACCGGGTGATCGCCGATATCCGTGATCCGAAACAGGATCCGGTGCTGCGCGCGCACCTGTCCGATCCGGGATACCGGTTCAGCCCTGCGGACGAGGAGCCGCAGAAATCGAAGAAAGCTTTTACGTCTTCCGGGTGAGGTGCCCGCCACAGGCGGCTGCCTATGGTTGATCTAACGCACAAGAAAAGGTGGTTCAACCATGATTACCGTGGAAAACCTTTCCAAAAGCTACGGGGCTAAGAAGGCCCTGAGCGATATCTCATTCAACGTCAATCCCGGCCGCGTGACCGGTTTCCTCGGCCCCAACGGTGCCGGCAAGTCAACCGCCATGCGTGTCATGCTGGGCTTGGACGCCCCCTCCTCAGGGTCCGCAACGTTCAACGGCCAGCGCTACCAAGATTTGAAAAATCCCCTCTCCGTGGTCGGCGCCCTGCTGGACAGCCGCGCCGTCCACCCCGGCCGTACCGCCGGGGCACACCTGAAGGTCATGGCGACCACCCACGGCATCTCCAAGCGCCGGGTGGATGAAGTCGCTGCCCTAACCGGTCTGAGTGATGTGCTCGGCCGCCGAGTCGGTGGCTTCTCCCTCGGGATGAACCAGCGTTTGGGCATCGCCACCGCGCTGCTGGGAGACCCGCAAGTGCTCGTCTTGGACGAGCCCGTTAACGGTCTGGACCCGGAAGGGATGCGGTGGGTGCGCGGCCTGCTGAAGCACCTGGCCGCAGAAGGCCGAACGGTATTCCTCTCCTCCCACCTGATGAGTGAAATGGCGATCACCGCCGACGAACTGGTGGTCATCGGCAAGGGCAAGATTCTGGCCCAGGCCCCGATCGATGAGTTCATCAAGGCCGCCCGCGAAGTCACGGTCGTGAGGGCCCTGGACCCAGCCGGTTTGGTGCACTCCATGAAGCTGTCCGGGATGAACGTCACCCAAGAAGAAAATGGCGCGATCACCGTTCCGGGCGAACGCGCCGAAGAGATCGGCCAAATAGCGCTCAGCGCCGGGGTCGCGCTGACTGAGCTGCGCGTCGAATCCGCCACGTTGGAAGATGCCTACATGGGTATCACGGCCGAGCACGTTGAATATGCCGCCGGTAAGCAGGCAGTGAAGGACAACTCATGAACACCCAAACTCTCGACCAAGCACAGCCCAACCAACAAGCCCCGAAGAAACAGCACATCCCGCAAGCACAGATGAGCGGCAGCAACCTTGCCCGGCTGATCAAGGCCGAGTTCCACAAACTCTTCTCCCTTCGTTCCACCTGGGTGCTGATCGGGACCTCCATGCTGTTGATGATCGGTTTCGCCTTCCTCAGCGTCTTGTCGCTGGAGCTGATGAAAAACGCCTTGGAAGCCGACATGAGCAATGGCGGCTCCGCACAGATGGACGCTGACCCACAAATGCAGGCTCTCCTAGCTGGCGAAGGTATCCACGCGGCCATGGGTGGCTCCGGTTACCAGCTGGCACTGGTGCTGCTGGGCAGCATCGCGGTCTTGGCTGCGGCCGGTGAGTTCAACACCGGCGCGATCCGTTCGACCCTGTTGGCCAATCCGAAGCGTTGGCAGGTGGTGACCGCCAAGACCGTGGTCATCACGGTGGTCACCGGTCTCACCCTCTTCTTGGGCGCACTGATCAGCCACTACGTGATCTGGCCGCAGCTGAGCGAGTACGATTACGCCGAATCATTCTTCGCCCCGGATCAGTGGTGGCAGTACATGGTGATGATTCTGTTCACCATCGCGGCCAGCTGGCTGGGTCTGGGACTCGGATTCCTGCTGCGCAATAGCGCCGGCGCCATCGTGGCACTGCTGATGATCGTGATGATCCTGCCGATCGTGTGGATGTTCCTGCCCGGTGAAACCATGGCCACCATCGGCGGCTACCTACCATCGAACCTGGCCGGCACCGCCATGGGCCTCACCGAACCGGATGAGTTCCCATCCCGCGCGGCAGCCATCGGACTGTTCATGGGCTGGGGTCTGCTGGGCCTAGCCGCCGGTGGCACCCGTTTTGCCACCACGGACGTGAAGTAGACCAAACGAGCATTCATCCAGACTGCTTCGCCCACACCCGAACTTTGAAGGGTGTGGGCGAAGCGACGTCCATGAGTAAGGTTTAAGCCATGACAGAGAACCCCAAAGCGGTCGGCTCGGTACTGGAATATCCGGCGCCGGGACAGATCCGCGCCTGGATGCGGGCGCATCCGATCGGGACCAGCATGCTGGTCGTCGGCGCGTTCCTATTCCTGCACCTGCCAGGGGTGGTCATTGCCGGGCTCATGCCGATCGAGTCCACGTGGGTCGTCATCGTCGGGGTGCTGTTTCAATCGGTGCTGATCTGGTTCCGCAACTACAAGCCTTGGCTCATGTACGTGCTGGCGGTCATCTCCGAATCCATTGTGGTGTTGCTGGTCAATGGCGCCAGTGGTGGCATGTCCATGTTCTTCCTGTCCTACACGTTGGGCAGGCGCTACGGCATCTGGCGTTCGGTGCTGTTCATCGTGCCGGGAACACTGCTCGTGATGACCTATTACCTCACCTTGAGCCCGGCAGAACTCGTTGAGGTCTTCGCGGAAGACGGACCGCCACCAGACACGACCTCTGAGGTCGGCCTGATGTTCGGGTTCTACGCCGGGATTCTGATCAGCATTTTGGTGTCCCTGCTCATTGCCGGGGTGGGTGACAATATTCGTCGTAGTCGGGCGTGGGAAGATAACGTGCGCCGCTGGGCGATCGAAACCCGACAGTTGGCCCAAGCTCAAGAACGCAACGAGATTGCCCGCGAGATGCATGACGTGGTCGCGCACTCCCTTTCGGTGATGATCTCACTGGCGGACGGGGCCAAATCCGCGATCGACCGCAACCCCGATCAAGCCAAGGAAGTCCTGGGCCATGCCTCGGCGGCGGGACGGTCCGCACTCGCGGACATGCGCCGCATGATCGGCATCCTGCGTGCCGCAGACACCACCGAATTCGCGCCCCAACCCTCCGAGGCAGGTCTGCCCCAGCTATTGGAGAACTTCCAGCAGGCGGGTTTGCCCGTGCGTTTCAGTTCCGAGGGGGACCCGCTGCCGGAGTCGAAGACCCGGCAGTTGACCGTCTACCGGATCATCCAGGAATCGCTCACCAATGCGTTGCGCTACGCGCACAACGCCACAGAGGTTCATGTTCGGCTGCTTCACGAGCCGGAAAAGATTACCATTACGGTCACCGACAACGGCACATCGAGCACAGACGTCAAGTCGGTCGGCGCCGGCCAAGGTTTAGCAGGCATCAAGGAACGAGCTGCGCTCTACGGCGGGGTGGCCACGGCCGGCCCACGCCGTTCCGCCACCGGCCAAGGTTTAGCAGGCATCAAGGAACGAGCTGCGCTCTACGGCGGGGTGGCCACGGCCGGCCCACGCCGTTCCGCCACCGGCCACCGGATCGGCTGGCACGTCCACGTTGAATTACCTTCTCAAGAAGAGAGCTAGTCATGTCCGAACCCATCAAAGTCCTCCTTGTCGATGATCAGAACTTGCTGCGCACGGGCTTTCGGCTCGTGCTGGAAGGCGACCCCGAGATCACGGTGGTCGGCGAAGCCGGCGACGGGTCCGCGGCCATCGACGCGGTCGCAACCTTCGCCCCGGATGTGGTGCTCATGGACGTGCGCATGCCCACCATGGACGGCATTACCGCCACCGGCCACATCATCGAGGCGCACCCGGAGGTCAAAGTCATCATTCTGACCACCTTTGACTTAGATGAATACGCCTTCTCCGGACTCCAGGCCGGGGCCTCGGCCTTCCTGCTCAAAGACGTGCCTCCGGAAGAACTCATCCAAGCCGTCAAGGTGGTAGCTTCCGGGGATGCCGTGGTGGCGCCCCGGGTCACGGCCCGCCTTCTAGAAACCTTCGTGCGTGGCGCGGAGAAGCACGACCAGAAATCGGCGACAGAAACCACGGCTGAAGAAGATCCGTTGCTGAATGAGCTCACCGAGCGGGAGAAAGAAGTGCTCATGCTGGTGGCCGCGGGCAAATCTAACCAAGAGATCGCCGTCGAGCTGTTCCTGTCGATCTCCACCGTCAAGACCCACGTGCGCGGCATTCTCGCCAAACTGTACTTGCGGGACCGAATCCAGGCCGTGGTCTACGCCTATGAGACCGGATTGGTTGTGCCCAGCCAAGGTCTGGACTACTAATTAAGGTATGGCTGAAAAAACACCACACCAGAACGTAACCTTCGACTCTGCCGGTGGCACCGCTCACGGTTATCTGGCAATCCCTGATGCCGGCTCCGGTCCCGGTGTTATCGTCATCCAAGAGTGGTGGGGGCTGACCGACCACATCAAAGACGTCTGCGACCGCCTCGCCGCGGAAGGCTTCGTAGCCCTAGCCCCAGACCTCTACGGCGGATCCATCACCCACGACGGTGAAGAAGCCGGTGAGATGATGGCCAACCTCCCAGAAGACAAGGCCGCCGAGCTGCTGGCCGGGGCCGTGGACTACCTCATCGAATCCACCGATGTCACCTCCCACACCGTTGGCGCTATCGGCTTCTGCATGGGCGGCGGATTCGTTCTGCAGCTGGCCAACCAGCAAGGCGAAAAAGTCTCCGCAGCAGTGCCGTTCTACGGTGTCGGCCAGGGTGTGCCGAACGACTTCTCCGGTGTCCGCGCAGCCGTACAGGGCCATTACGCCGAACAAGACGACTTTTACCCGGTCCAAGAGGCCCGCATGCAGGAGCAGCAGATCCGCAATGAGGCTGACACCGAGGTGACCTATTACTACTATTCGGCCCCGCACGCGTTCCACAATGATGAGAACCCGCAGGGCAACTACCGCCCGCTGGAAGCCGAAACCGCATGGAAGCGTGCAGTCGAATTCCTGCGCGAGAAGGTCAAGTAATTCAGGTGGATGCACCCGCCCTGCGGATCCGCCATGTCCCGGGCATTTTCCCGGACAAGTGGTTTAGCCGCTGGCGCGAACGCTTCTCTATTGAGCTGGATGCCGGAGCTTTCACGGCAGACCAAGAGCCGAACGCCATGCTTGCCGGCGCAGACGCTGCGCTCGTGCGGGTGGCCGCGCTGCCGTCCCAGCAGCGCGGCGCTTGGTACCCGGTAGGCCCGGGCATCGGGATTGAACAGCCCAGTGACGACTTCCACTTCCTGCCGCTCTACACCGAGAACGCGGCGGTGATATTTCACAAAGAAGACCGCCTGGCTGGGTGGGCGCCGGACGCCGAAGTCCCAGTCGAGAAACTGGCTGAGGTGAACCTGATCGACTGGCGAGACTATCCCGAGTCCGTGGGCGGCGCCCCCATGGGCGTGGAGGTCGTCGCGACCGGGGCCGCCGCGGCAGTCGTCCCGTTTTCCCTCGTCCGGGGCCACAACCACGAAGACGTGCGCTCGCGGATGATCCAGCTTCCCGAGCCGGACACCAATGTTCCGCAAGACAACGCAGCGGAGCAGGTGCTGTGGCGGACCGGTCTGCTGTGGCACCGAGCCGGTGAAGAACACCCCTTGCTGCAAGACTTCATTGGGATCTTGCGCGGACGCTCAGCCACCAGCTCACGGCAACCAACCGTCCGAGCCGCCGAACGGGAAGCCAAGAAGTCCAAACAGCGGCAGTCGAATAAGTTCCGCTCGCGAGCCCAGGGCGGTCGGGCCAAGAACGCCCGACGATCGCGCGGCCGTCACCGATAACCTTTTGGTAGCGTAAAAGGATGAACGCTGCAGCCTCTTCCTATGGCAAGATTCCAGCGGACCAGCCTTTCGTGCCGGTCCTGCTCGGTGGGGACATCGGTATCTACGCTTACGCCCGCGAATTTCATCAAGCCTACGGAGTGATCTCCAAAGTCGTCTCCGCTAACGAGAACTGGCTCATCTCCGACTCGGTCGCGATCGATCCCGTCATCGTTGGCCCCATGGTCGACGAAGATGTGGTCATCCCGCAGCTGATCCAATTGGGCCGCCAGCTCACCGAGGACAACAACCGGCCGTTGCTGCTGCTCTCCGGGTTCGATCACTTGGTGAAAATGATCGTCAAGCACCGCGATGACCTCTCGATTTGGTACACCATCCCGTACCCGTCCTTGGACGCCATTGAAAAAGCCTCTGACAAAGTCAGCTTCCAACAGCTATGCCGTGAACTGGACATCCCACACCCGCGCACCCTCACCATTGACCTTGGTGCCGCAGCCTCTCGACAAAACCCCATGGACACCCGGGTCGCGGGCATCAGCTCAGCTTTGAACCGTGCCGGTTTGGGCTGGCCGGTGATCGTGAAACCGGCAGACTCGGGCAAATGGGCTTCTGCCGCATTCGAGAACTGGCAGAAGGTCTATGTGATCAACAGCCTCGATGAGATGCTGGCCCTGTTCGTCGAAGCTCAGGGCGCCGGCTACGACGGGGTCCTGCTCATTCAGGAGTACGTCGGCGGTGGGGATGAGAACATGCGCCTGCTGTCCTGCTTCCTCGACGCAGACCAGAATGTCCGGCTCTCCGCCTACGCAGAAGTGGCGCTGGAAGACCACAACAAGGGCACCGAAGGTAACTCGCTGGTGATCCTCTCCGGAGAAGATGCAACCGTCCAAGAACACGGCGCCAAGATCCTGAAAGCCTTGGGCTGGGAAGGGTTTGCGATGTTCGACCTGAAAGTCGACCCGAAAGACGGGCAAGCCAAGTTCTTCGAACTCAATCCACGCCTGGGCCGGAACCACATGTACATCACCGCCGCCGGGGAAAACCCCGCAGAATGGTTGGTCCGGCATTACCTGCCGCAGATTGACGCCACCCCGCTCCCGGAGTCGGTCAACTTGACGGGTCCGTCGGGTTACACGGTGCTGCCGCTGGCCGCCACCTACCGGCAAGGCAGCCCCGAGCAGCAACGCCGGCTCAAAGCGCTCGGCAAAGCGTTGCTGAACCCCTACCACTACGAGGCGGAGACCAGCAGCAAACGTAAGTTCACGGTCTTCTCCCGGCAAGCCAAGTGGGCGCTGGACGCCTTCCGCCGCTAAGTCTGGACTGGGTTTCAGTGAAGTACTACGTGTATGCGGTCATGGAGGTTCGAGACATCGCCACCTCGGCGGCCGTGGTGGACTTCTTCAAGGTCTGCGCCTCCTACGAAGAGGCCCTTGACGTGTACCGTCAACAGGTCGGCGAACCGAGAACCATCGAACGCGTCGAGTCCGAAAACGGGGTGCACTGGGCCATCGATAAAGATGAGTCCGGCACGGCTGCGATCGTCCGCTACGTTCTGGAGGGCGAACTGGAGCAGGGCTAGTTGGCCTTGAATCGCTAGCTCGAATCCTGCGGTAAGTTCGAAGTGTTCACCGGCGTGAGGTCTAGTCGACGCCGAGCGGCCATACGACGCTGCTGGACTGTAAAGAACATGATCTTGATGAAACCGTTTTCGGCGATCTCACTGAACGTCGCACCCCGGTTCGTTTTCCTCAGTTTTTATCTGGTCGCCGCCGGCACCATTCCGCTCATCTTCAACGGCTGGTCGGTCGAACGATCCGAACCCTCGTGGCCGACATTGGTTGTCGGGATTTCGGCCTGGTCGTTGAACTTCGCGGCGATCATCTACTACACCGTCTTGCCGGATCTAGCGTTGCGCAAGCTGCGCAGCCACGGCCAGCAGGTGCTGGCCGAGGTCATCGAACGCAGGCACCACGACAGCGGGACCCAGCTTCAGCTGCGTTTCACCAACCTCGCAGGCACAACCATCATCAGGGACTTCTTCGACCTCTGCCTGAGAGGAAGCGAGCAGGAACGTGATCAGCAATTGCAGCTCCAACGGAGCGGACACCAGCTCCTGGTGCCGCTGTGGCTGAACCCCAGAGTGAAACAACCGGCATTCGGCTTTGCTTATCAAACCGGGTGGCGAAGCTGGCCCGAGCTGCGGTTCGGCTTGCTGCTGATCGCGGTGACCATGTTTTCTCTCCTGTTCCCGGCGGTCATCGCCGCGCTACGGGACCCGCAGCTCGGCCACGAGCTTGGGCAGCTCGTCCTCGTTACGGCAGCGTGGCCGGCCATGCCGCTGGTTAACCTTGCGCTGCTGTGGATGTATTTCAGTCACGCCGCCGGCCCCGTCGGGCCAACCAAGCTCCCGGTCGACCTGTTCCACCTCGCCGGCGTACCAGCCCAGACGGAGTCGCTTCACTGGGAACGCCGCGGGTATTCCGGTGACTTGCCGCTCTACACCATCACCGTGCGGTACCGGGACGCGGCGGGTCAGCTACAACAGACTCGTTTCAGCGCCACCGGTCGGGCCACGACGAAAGCCCAAGAACCGGAAGAAGAGCAAGAGCTGGAGCGGATGCCGCAACGCCGAAAGATCCTCTACCTGGCACAGGACCAGCGGCACATCCTGTTTCGAGATCAACCTGACGGGATGTTCATGTAGCCGGTCGCGACACGCCTTAACGCCAGTGGCGGTCAGTTGAGAAGGTCGAACCTTTCAACTGACCGCCACGGTGCGTATTCGTAGCAGTTCGCCGCTTACTGGAAGAGCTGCACTGCCCGCTGCAGGGTGGTGACGATGCCGTACAGCAGTGGCACGGAGATCAGCACCCAACCAATGATCAGGTTGACAGTCTGGCTGCCGCCCTTGACCTCAGCGTTTTCATCGAAATGCTGTTGTTCGGTCGTCATGATTAGCGACCCCCTTCATTCGAAACGAGCTCAGCGTCTTCTTTTTCTGGCTCATGGAACTTCGGATCAACCGGCTTGACCAGCAAGTTGGCGATGAAACCAATGACCAGCAGACCAACCATGGTCAGCAGCACTGGCTTGTAGTTCTCCGCTGTCATGGTGCCCGGTTCGCCCTGGGCATCCAGCAGGCCGTTCACAATCAGTGGGCCGAGGATACCGGCGACCGACCAAGCGGTCAGCAGGCGGCCGTGAATAGCGCCCACCTGGTAGGTACCGAACAGGTCCTTCAGGTACGCCGGGATGGTCGCGAAGCCACCGCCGTAGAAGGACAGCATGATGAAGGCCAGCAGCACGAACAGCCACATGGCCGAGGAGCCCCACATGGCCAAGGTGAAGTACACAACTGCACCGACACCCAGGTACATCATGTAGGTCGGCTTACGGCCGATGATGTCCGAGGTAGAGGACCAGACGAAACGGCCAGCCATGTTGGCGATGGACAGCACGCCCACGAAACCGGCTGCCACCGCAGGGATCACGGAGCTGTTGCCGTCAGAGCCGCGGAAGAAGTCCTGAATCATCGGGGAAGCCTGCTCCAGCAGACCAATACCAGCGGTGACGTTGAAGCAGAGCACAATCCAGAGGAACCAGAACTGCTTGGTCTTGATCGCGTTCTTCGCCGAAACATTGGCGGTGGTGATCATCTTGTTGTCGGCGTTTTCCTTCGGGGTCCAGCCCTTCGGCTTCCAGCCCGGCTGCGGCAAACGCATGTTGATCACGCCGTACATCATGAAGATGAAGTAGACGATACCCAGAGTCAAGAACAGCTTGCCGACCGCGTCACCAGAAGGTGGGACACCTTCAGCGGAGGTCGGGTCAAAGATGCGCAGCAGCTGCGAGGACAGCGGGGACGCCACCAGTGCACCGCCACCGAAGCCCATGATAGCCATACCGGTGGCCATACCCGGCCGGTCCGGGAACCACTTCATGAGCGTGGATACCGGTGAAATGTAGCCGATCCCTAAACCGATGCCGCCGATGAAGCCGTAACCCAGATACAGCAGCCAGAGCTGCTGGGTGAAGATACCAAGGGAGCCAACCAAGAAGCCGGTTGCCCAGAAGCAGGCGGAGACGAACATGGCCCGGCGTGGACCGTGCTTCTCCACCTAGGTGCCCATGACGGCAGCGGAAATACCGAGCATACCGATAGCGATCGAGAAGATAATACCGATCGCGGTCTGGGAAACTTGGAAATGTTCAATCAGCGAGTTCTTGTACACGCTGGTCGCGTACGCCTGACCGATGGCCAAGTGCACCGACAGGGCAGCCGGTGGGATCAACCACCGGTTAAAATTAGCGGGTGCGTAAGAACGCTCCCGGGCGAGAAACGCCATGATGTTCTCCCTCAAAATGTGCGAGCAGAAAAATTACGTATGCTCGACTTTATAGTGCGGCATTGATCCCAGTCGTAGAGTCAACTGCTCAGTAGTCTAACGACGTTCGATTATAAGCAGAAGACCTAAGTCTGCTGAAGATTGTCGAATTCCTTGATAACATTTCACATTTTTAAGAGCCGGAGGAGTCCATGGCAGCCGAGCGGGAAGAGGGGCAATCGCGGACCCGAGGTGCCCAGACGTTGGCGCGTGGATTGCGGGTTCTGAAGTTCGTGGCGGCAGCGGATGACGGTGTCACGATCGGCCAAGTTGCAGACTTCGCGCAGATTCATCGCTCCATGGCGTACCGAATTTTAGAGGCTCTGGTTGACAGCGCGTTGGTCACTCGCGCTGCCTCCGGTCGCTATTACGGGGCCTCCGGGCTGCTGGCGCTGGGGCGCGGTGGCTATGCGGGGCTACGCCAGGCCGGATTGGAGCCGGTGCAAACGGCCGCGAATCAACTCGGTGTGACCTTGGCGCTGCTGGTTGCTGAGGGTGCCGCCGGTCGGGAGAACGCCACCGCGGTCTTGGTGTGCGCTCCGGCAACTCTGGGATTTCACATCACCTTCGCCGAAGGGTCCTCGCATCCGCTGCATCTTGGTGCCGCCGGTGCCGCGTTGACCGCCATCCTCGAGGGCGGTCCGCTGGAGACGCACTACACCACCTACGGTGAAGTGGAGCCGTACATGTACGGTCTGGCCGTGCCGGTCGTTCTCGGCGGTTCGGCCCCGGCCGCCTGCTTGGTCGCCATCAGTCAGCGAGAGACGGATCCGGAGAGATTTGTGCCGGTGATGACGCAAGCGGTGGAACAGATCGTCACCGAGAGCTGATTCGTCGAGGGTCTCGTTCCGCTGCGCGGCACGAATACTTTCCTGGCGCCAGGCGTGACGGCCATCATAGCTGTAACGTGTACTAGATGAATATCTTTGTGTACTAATTGCACAGAAAGAGGTGAGTGATGGCTGCAGCTGCAAAACATGTGGGTATCAACCCGGTTGAGGTGCTCCAGACGGAAGTGATCATCGTCGGCGCCGGTCCGGTCGGGCTGATGCTGGCCAACCTGTTGGGCAAGTTCGGTCGCAAGGCCATGGTTTTAGAGACCTTGCCGTCCCTGATCGATTACCCGCGCGGTGTGGGTTTGGATGATGAATCGTTCCGCACCATTCAGGCGGTCGGGTTGGATGGGCAGGTGCTCCCGCACACCAATCCGCAGCACATCATGCGCATCGTCAATGCCAACGGCACCGTCATGCTGGTGAACAACCCGCAGACCAAAGAGTTCGGTTGGGACCGCAAACACGGCTTCATCCAGCCCGAAGTCGACCGGGTCCTCTACGAGGGCCTTGACCGTTTCAAGGATATTTCGGTGTACTTCAACCACACGGTCGTTGACGCGGAAGAAGACGCTGACGGCGTCACAGCCGTCGTGAACGTCCTTGAGGATAACGGTGCCACCAAGACCATCCATGTGCGCGGCCAGTACCTCGTTGGCTGTGAAGGGGGTAAGTCCCCGACCCGTAAACGGATGGGTGTCAGCTTTGATGGGGAGTCCCCGTCCACCCGCTGGCTGGTCGTCGACGTGAACAATGACCCGTTGGGCACCCCGAATGTCTTCTTGGGTGCAGACCCGCACCGGCCTTACGTCTCGATCGGCCTGCCACACGCCGTGCGCCGCTTTGAGTTCATGCTGCACGATCACGAGTCAGAAGACCAAGTCACCGACCCGGACTTCGTCAACGAGTTGCTCAAGGACCACGTCCCAGACCCGTCCAATCTCGACTTCATCCGCCGCCGCGTCTTCACCCACCACGGTCGAGTCGCCGGTTCATTCCGCAAGGGCCGCCAGCTCATCGCGGGGGACGCCGCGCACCTGATGCCCGTCTGGCTTGGCCAAGGCTGGAACTCGGGTATGCGAGATGCCACCAACTTGGGGTGGAAGCTGGCCACCGTCCTTGCCGGAGACGCGGACGACGCTCTCTTGGATACCTATACCGCTGAGCGTCGCGATCACGCCGCTGCCATGGTCGAGTTGTCCCTGACCTTCGGAAAGTTCATCAAGATCACCAACCCGGTCGGAGCCAAGGCTCGGGATGCCGCATCCAAGGTCTTGAACCTGTTGCCGCAGGTCAAAGACTATTTCGCGTCCATGAAGTTCAAGCCCATGCCCCGCTACCACACCGGTGTATTGGTCGATCCGTCCACCCAACGTCCCGGCACCGCCGCCGCCAAGATCACGGCAAAGCTCACCCCGTTCCGGACGGCCAATAGCGACGTTTCTCCTGTCGGACTGCAGTTCCCGCAGCCGCTTGTCATGACTGACGCGCAGGGCGAGCAGAAACTCGATGATGCGATCGGACCGTGGTGGTCCGTGGTCGTCTGGGGCAACGACCCACACAAGGTGCTCCCGGAGGAGTCCATTCAGCAGCTCAAGGCGCTCGGCGCCAGCCTGGTGTGCATCGTGCCGCAAACCCAGCGCGACTTCTTGCAGGCACAGATCAGTGACGATGTCACGGTACTGGGCGATCATACCGGTGCGGTCAAGAAATGGTTCGACGACCGACCAACCCCGGTCGTGTTCCTGCGCCCTGACAAGTTCGTCGCCGGCGCCTGCCTGGTGCAGCACGCCCCCGCAACCTTGGCCGGGATCCTAGCGGCGATGCATCGCAGCCAGCAGGACGTGCACACCGCGTACTCCGCCCGCTAAGGAGAAGAGCGCAAGCGTACGCTAACCAATAAACAAGAACACACAGACAAGCAGGGTCTAGGTGCGCCGTTCAGGCCGGCCACCTAGACCCTGTGCTGTTTAAGTTCTCTGAATGGGCGGTTAGACCAGCTTGTTGCGCTGCTCGCCGATCCCCTCAATGCCCGCGGTGATCTCGTCTCCAGCCTTCAGCCATGGGTGACGACCCTCCTCGTTGCGGCGGCCAAGGGCGACACCAGCCGGGGTGCCGGTCAGAATCAAGTCACCTGCACGCAAGGTCGTGATTGTGGAAATATAGGCGACCAGCTCGGCCGGTGAAAACACCTGAGTGTCCAAGGTGTCATCTTGAACCGTTTCCCCGTTGACCGTGGTGTAGATCCGAGCGGCCGGATCAAACTCGTCAGCAGAGAGCATGTAAGGGCCCACCGGAGTCGTGGCGTCCCAGATCTTGCCCTGAAGCCACTCCATGGTGCGACCCTGGTAGCCGCGCATGGAAATGTCATTGGCGATTGTGTAACCGGCAATTGCCTGTGCCGCCTGATCTCCAGGGATGCGGCGGCCACCGGAACCGATCACGATCACCAATTCGGCTTCCCAGTCGATCCGGTGATCTTCTTCCGGGATCTGGATGTCGTCATGGGCGCCGGCCAGAGTGTCCGCGAACTTGGCGAACAGGGTCGGGAACTTCGGCGTTTCGTTCCCGGTCTCCTTGATGTGGTCGGCGTAGTTCAGCCCAACACAGATGGTCTTAGAAGGTGCGACCAGCAACGGCGCGAAGTCGGCGTTCTGCGCCGACACCGTCTGCAGGGATCCGTTATCGCTGGTGGCGGCTTTAATGGCTCGATCTTGTTCGGCAGCCGGAGCACGGAGAAAGGCCCCTACGTCCGCAAACCCCGGAAGCTCGACCAGTTCGTCCTCACGTAGCAGGGCTGCGAACGTTTCCGAGTGGGTGCTGCGAATCGTTGCCAGTTTCATAAGTCTCCTTGCAGATGGTTGATGTTGCTCCTCCGCACTCGCCCTACTGTACTGTGTTCCGGACCACAACCGTGCATGCGGCAAACGAGATATGACTTAACTCAGTCCGCATAGTATTCTTAACTACGTCTTGCCGTACAATTATGTTGGAGAGTCCATGATCACTCACTCGCGAAGTGCTGTTTCCCGCCTAATCACTGGCGTGATCGCGGCACTTGCCCTGCTGCTGAGCGGCTGCGCCGTCAACGAAGATGGTGCACCTCAGCGCGCAGCAGACGAACCTTTGACCGTGTTTGCCACCACCATGTATTTGGCGGATGCCGTCAAACGAATCGCACCCGATGTGGAGGTAACCACCATGGTTGGCCCTGGAGCCGACCCGCACACCTACCAGCTGTCCACCAAGGACATTGAGCGCCTCAATTCCGCCGACGTGGTTCTCTGGAATGGGCTGCACCTAGAAGCCGTGGCCGGCAAGGTGTTGGCCGAACAGGGTGATCGTCAATTGGCGGTTGCCGAGCAGCTGCCCACCGACGATCTCATCAAGGCCGGAGACGACGATGACTTTGGGGGCATGTATGACCCGCACGTCTGGAATGACCCGGACCTGTGGTCCCAAGTCGTGGAGTTCAGCGCAGAATTCCTCGGCAAGCACGATCCAGATAACGCCGAGCAATACCTTCAGAACGCCAAAGAATTCCAACAGGACATCGCCGAGCTTGATGCCAAAGCGCAAAAGCAGTTGGACACCATTCCGGAGGACCGTCGCGTGGTCATCACCGGTCATGACGCGTTCAACTATCTGGGGCGCGCCTACAACTTGGAAATCCGGGCCACCGACTTCATTTCAACGGAAGCGGAGCTGTCAGCAGCCGAGCTGTCTGAATTGGCTGACGTGATCGCCGAGCACGAGATCCCGGTGATCTTCCAGGACAACCAGAAAAATCCGCAGGCCATCACCTCGCTAAAAGAAGCGGTGACCGCCCGGGGCGGTGCTGTTGAGGTCTCGAGCGAAGAACTTTTTGCCGACTCCATGGGGCCAGAAGCACCCGTTGACACCTATCTAGGGGCATTTGCGCATAATGTTGAAACCATCGCCGAGGCGCTCGGCGAAACTGAGTAACCCTCCGTCAGCAGAGAAGATCCGTATGCAGTCCGAACACCCTGACTTAGCCCACCACGAAAGCGCCCCAGCCGTAACAGTGCGGGACTTGTCGGTGGCCTACCGGAACAACGTGGCGCTGCAGCATGCAAACCTAAGCGTGCCGACCGGGTCTGTGTTCGGGATTGTGGGACCGAACGGGGCGGGTAAATCAACCTTGCTCAACGGCATACTTGGGTTGATTCCCACTCTGCACGGCAGCGTGAAGTTTTTCGACCAACCTTTGCGGCGGGTTCGTAAACGGGTGGGGTACATGCCGCAGAACACCTCCGTGGACTGGGACTTTCCCACCACCGTCAAAGACGTGGTGCTGATGGGTACCTACCAGCGTCTGGGCTGGTTCCGCCGGCCCGGTTCGGCGGAGAAGGACATCGCCGGTGCCGCGATGGAACGCACCGGGGTGGCTGATCTGGCCAAACGACAGATCGGTCAGCTCTCCGGCGGCCAACGTCAGCGCGTGTTCTTAGCCCGAACCTTGGCCCAAGAAGCAGACATTGTGCTGCTGGATGAGCCATTCGCCGGCGTGGACGCCCGAACGCAGGCTGCCATCATCGATGTGCTGCACGGTCTGCGCGATGAAGGCAAGACGGTCGTGATGGTGCACCACGATTTGGGCACGATTCCGCAGTATTGCGATCATGTGGCGCTCCTGAACGGAACCGTCCTCGCCGCAGGCCCCGTGGAAACGACTTTCACGGACGCCAATGTAACCCAAACCTTCCAAACCCAACCGTGAGCAGACCTAGAAAGGAGTGAGCGTGACGCTGGTGGAGTTCTTCACGGACCACACCTTCATGATGGTCAGCCTTGGCACGGCCATCATCGGGTTGATCTCCGGTGCACTGGGCACCTACACCTATGTGCGCAAGCAAGCGCTCGCGGCCGACGTCATCGCCCACTCGGCCCTGCCGGGCACGATGGCAGCGTTCCTCATCAGCGTGCTGGTGCTCGGCATCGACGGCAGAACCATGCCGGTGTTGATCATCGGGGCGCTCGTCTTTGGCGGTGGCGCCATGTGGCTGACTGACTTCTTCACCCGCGTGTCCAAGGTCAACATGGATGCCGCCATGGCGATTGTGTTGGCTTCACTCTTCGGGCTGGGACTGCTGTTGATGAACCATATTTCTCGGGGTGATTACCCGGGTAAGGGCGGGATCAAAGATTATCTCTTTGGTAACGCCGCCACGTTGACCCGGGCGGATCTAGTGACTCTGATCCTCGTTGCTGGAGCTGCCGGGGTCATCGTGGCCCTGCTGTGGAAGGAATTCTTGGTCCAAGCCTTCGACCCGCGTTTCGCCCAGACCATTGGGCTGAAAGCCTGGTTCATTGACGGGGCCATGTTCACGACCATCACCTTGGCCGTCGTCATGGGCACCAAAGCGGTCGGCCTAGTGCTGATGGTGGCCTTCTTGATCACCCCGCCGGTCATTGCCCGGCAGTTTGTTGACCGGCTGTGGTCCATGATGCTGCTGGCCGGGCTGATCGGCGCCGGAACGGGTATGCTGGGATCTTATATTTCCGTGCAGCTGGGCAAAGTGCCCACCGGCCCGATCATCGTGCTGTTGCTCTTCGTGGAGTTCGTCTTGGCGTTGCTGATCTCACCGCGGCGCTCGGTTCTGCGGCAGCTCCAGTTGCGCAGGAAGTACCGGGCGGAGGTCTTGAGCAAATGAGCATTTTCCTCGCCGCCTTGCTGCTGACGCTGGCGACAGCCATCGTCACCGCGATTCCCGGGGTGTTTGTGGTGTTGCGCCGTTCGGCCATGCTGGTGGACGGGATCGGGCATGCGATCTTACCGGGCATCGTGGCGGGGTTCATCATCACCCACAATCTGGAGTCGCCGCTGCTGATTGCAGGGGCGGCCCTGTCCGGACTCGTCGTGGTGCTGGGTGCGGAACTGATTCAACGCACTGGCTTGGTCTCCGGGGACGCACCGCAGGGGCTCATCTTCCCGGCCCTGTTTGCTGCCGGTGTCTTGGCGATCACGGTCGGTTTCGGCGACATTCACCTAGATATCGACATGGTCATGCTCGGGGACGTGAACTTGGCGGCCTCCGGCCAATGGATCATCCATACCGGTGCCGGCGCTTATTCGTTGGGGCCAACATACCTGTACCTGATGCTGGTGATGGGCCTGATCAACGTTGCGTTCATTGTCCTGAACTACCGGCAGCTGAAGGTCACCACCTTTGACCCGGCCTTTGCGCGGGCAACCGGTATCCCGGCTGGGACCGTGAATGCGCTGTTCATGTTCTTGGTTTCGCTGACGGTCACTGCCGCCTTTGAGGCGATCGGAGCGGTCTTGGTGATCTCTTTGGTGGTGGCACCGGCTGCGACCGCTCAGTTGTTTGCCCAGCGACTGGTCACCATGTTTGCCCTGACCGCCGTCGTGGCGGTGGCAGTGGGAGCAGGCGGGTTCCTACTGGCCTACCAGCTGGACGCCCCGACATCGGCCATGATGGCGGTCAGCTACGGGGTCGTCTTCCTCGCGGCTCTGGGCCTGAGCCGCTGGCAGGAGAGGACCCGGTCGGCAACGGCCGGTTCAGCCCTTCGGAGGAGCCAAACAGGTAGGGCCCTTTCAGTAGACTGAACCCCATGAACATGTATTACCCGCCTTCGGTTCGTACCCGAACTGCGCCCGACTTGAAAGACGCCAACATCGGTCCGGGACGATTCTGGTGGATGGATACGGTCACGCTGATCGCCTATCCGGTGTTGATGGTTGGTGGCATGTTCGCGCTGGCACCGGTGATCTTGCGGCTCTCAGATGCCGGAGTTGGTTTGGAAGCGCTCACCTTCGGTGCCAACGCCGTCGTGTACTTGGTGCTGGTTATCTTGGTGCTGATCGCCGCAGGGAAAGATCTGAAGCGATCCATGCCGGGCAAAGGACGCTTCTCACCGGTACACCTGCTGTGGATCCCGGTTGCGTGGCTTGGCTCGATCGCCATTTCGATCGGGCTCGCCGCGGCCGCCGGCGGGGTGCAACAAAGCCTGAACCAAGAAAGCATCCAACAGATGACCACGGCGGCACCGTTCTGGCTCATGTTCATCGTGGTGGTCCTGATGGGCCCGCTGGTCGAAGAGTACATCTTTCGTCATCTGCTGATCGGTAAAGTCAGCCGCCGATTCAAGATCGAATGGCTCATGGTGGCCATCTCCGCACTCGCCTTTGCCTCGATCCACTTCATCAGCGGCGGGGACCTATCCTTCCAAGCCCTTGTGCCGTATCTGGGCCAAGGCATCGCGATCGGTATCTTCTATGTGCTGATGCGCAAGTCGCTTTTTATGGCGTGGTTGCTGCACGCTCTCAACAACTTTGTTGCCTTAATCCTGCTGTATGCCACCCAGGGCATGGGCCTAGATACGGAAGTCAGCGTCGCGTGGCTGGGGTGGGCAGGGGTGCTGCTGTCGCTCTAAGCTGGGGCCATGACTTCAGCGGATTGTTCCCCCGAATCCGAAAATTCGGGGGCTGTGCCACCGCCGTCCATTTTGGGGCGGCAGATTATTGCTCTTGCGCTACCCGCCTTGGGGGCGCTCATTGCCGAACCGATTTTCCTGCTGGCCGACGCGGCCATCATTGGGCGGCTCGGCGTGCCACAACTGGCAGGCTTCGCCCTCGGCTCGGTACTGATCCAAACCGTAGTCGGCATGATGATCTTCTTGGCCTACTCCACCACCTCATCGGTGGCACGGGCCGTCGGCGCACGCCGTGAAGGGCTGGCGCTGGCCATGGGCCGGGACGGTCTTGCCGTCGCCTTCATTCTCGGTTTGGTCCTAGTTGCCGGCGGGGCGCTCTTCGCGGGGCCAACACTTCAGCTTATGGGTGGAGAGGGCGACACTTACCGGTATGCCGCCGACTACGTGTTGGCCTCCCTGCCGGGCTTGCCCGCCATGCTCTTGGTGTTGGCCGCCACCGGTTTGCTGCGCGGGTTCCAAGACACCAAGACACCACTGGTCGTGGCTGCGGCCGGCTTCGGCGCGAACATCGCCCTGAACCTGTTGCTGGTGTACGGTTTCCAGCTGTCCGTTTTTGGCGCCGGTCTTGGCACCTCGATCGCCCAATGGGGCATGGCCATTGCCTACCTGTGGATCATTCTGCCGCGCATGCGCGCCGCAGATGTGCGCTTCCGACCGACCCGTGCCGGCATGCTTGCGAACACGAAGGTCGGCTCGTGGTTGATGTTGCGGACCGCCTCCATGCGCGTGGCTTTCCTCATTACGGTGTGGGTGGCGACCGACCTTGGAGACACGATTCTGGCCGCCCACCAGCTCATCATGACGGTGTACTCCACGCTTGCCTTTGTGCTGGATGCGCTCGCGATTGCAGCCCAAGCCATGATCGGTAAGGAACTCGGGGCCGGAAGGCTCAACGTTGCCAGCACCTTGAACAAGACCATGATGCGCTGGGGTATCTACTTCGGCATCGCCACCGGCCTGATTCTTGGGCTGCTGGCACCACTGATTGCCCCGCTGTTCTCACCAGATCAAGGAGTGCAGGAGGCCTTTACGGTCGGCATGTGGGTGCTGGCCGTGTCCCAGCCGGTGGCTGGACTGGTTTTCGTCCTAGACGGCGTGCTGATTGGCGCGGGGGATGCCCGCTACTTGGCATTGGCCGGTGTGATCAACTTGGCGATCTACGTGCCGGCTCTGGTGGCCGTGGTTGCCAGCCGTCCCGAAGGCTTGGCAGCCATCGTGTGGTTGTGGGTTGCTTTCGGGATCGTCTACCTGGGTGCGCGCGCAGCCACGCTTGCGTGGCGGGTCCGCAACGAGAAGTGGATGGTCGCGGGGCTGGGCTGAGTTTTTACACTCCGCCCAGCTTCCGGGTCTAAACTGGAACCCATGGCTGCACTCCCAACTGATCCTGCACTCGCGCGTGCGCTGACCCGACCTGTCTTTTTGCGCGCGTTGATCGCGGCGCTGTTCGCGATTCCCACGATCTTCATCTTCTCGCTCGACAACACCTATCTGCGCTTTGGAGCAGCCGCGCTGTTTGTGTTGACCGCGTCTCAGATCTACGATCACGTCAAAGTGAGCACGGCGCATGCGCCGAAGGCCTCTGTGCCGATTCAGCTCCCGCAGTTGTTGGCCGCGATTGTGCTCATGCTCGGCGGCGTGGGCATGCTGTTTGTCACGACACCGCAGCTTGAAGCGATTGTCATCGGCGGCACGCTGGGGATAGCCGGTGTGGCTGAAGTGGTCGCCTACTTTCGGGGGCGGTCCAGCTTTTGGCCGGCCCGTGACTTCTTGGTCATCGGCATCGCTCATGCCGGTACCGGTGTGTTCCTGCTGTTGGCCAACCAGCTCAACGAGCACGGCATCCTTGGGGTGCTGGCAGGCGGCATGCTCATCGTCGCGGTCTTCGGTCTGATTACGACTTTTGGCTACCGTTACGAAGCCAAGCGAGAAACCGCCGAATCATCGACCACCGCAGCAGGCGAGTCAACCCTGTAGCCTGCCTCACAGAGTTTTCGACCCTCGATCGAAAAGGCCTAGACTAGATCATTGGGGATCTTCAGAAAGGTTATTTAGTGTCAGCCAAGAACAAAGAGCCAAAGAGCTACCTATCGACCATTAAGGCGCCACTGATCTTCTCATTGGTGCTTGCTTTGGTGGCGTTCTCGGTTGTCTCCATCACCTCTGCAGGTGGGTCCGCCGACGGTTGGCGGATTGACCTGGGTCTGATCGCCTTCGGCGTCACCTTCGCCGCGTCCCTAGTCCTTGTGTCCATGATGTCCATGGCCGCCAAGGACAATCCGTCCTCGATCTCTGAAGGTGCCGGTATTAACCGCCGCTCGGAAGACGTGTTCCGCCGCCAGCAGGCCGAACGCGCCCGCAAAGAAGCTGAAGAGCGCGCTGCCAACCGTGCCAAAAAGGACGAGGAAGACGGCAAGAGCGCCTAGAACCCCAACATTTTGAGCAAAACGGTCCGGACATTCTCCGGGCCGTTTTCGCGTATATGACAACGAAGGTGCGGGCCAGACTTTGCTGACCCGCACCTTTGTGTGTGCGTCGAGAGCGCTTACCGCGTAAGCGTTACTGAGCCCTTACTTGGAGATGACGTCTCCGGAGCCGGCGTCAACCTTGACCTTGGTCTCGGTGGTGCCGTCCTTGAACTTCACTTCCCAGACGGACTTGTTGTCTTCCCATTCCAGTTCGACTTCGTCGACCACGGCGGAGTCGCCTGCTTCACCGCGGGCGGCCTTCACGGCGTCCACGATGGAAACGGTGGCGCCTTCAAATTCCTTCAGGTCGTCGCCATCCAGGGTGTCATCCTGCTCGTTCTTGGTAACGGTCGAGCCGTCTACGTCAATGTCGATCTCATGCTTGACGTTGTTGCCGTCAACAACATCGATCTCGTAGGCATCTGGGCCGTCGCCTTCATCGAACTCGTAGTCGATGGCCTTGGAGCCAGAAACTTCGCCTTCGGCAACCTTGATGACGTCTTCAAACTTGTCATCGCCGGTGGCCTGGTTGTCGTCAGTGGTTGCGGTCTGGGTGTCCTCGGTGGTTGGGGACTGGTCGTCAGTGGTGGTTTCGGTTGGAGAAGCCGCCACGGATGCGGTGTCATTCGTCGGTGTCGGGCTCTCGGTTGCATTGTTGTCCGTGGCGCAGGCGCTCAGCGCGAGAGCGGCTGCGGCGGCCAATGACAAAGCGCCGACGAAACGTGAAGATTTAGCGTTGTTATCCATGACTTCTCCTTTTTGGGGAAATGCTTGCGCCCGCGCCAGAAGCGCGGTACTGATTCCATCAAACCAGAAAACATAAGCTCGCTGAAGATTTTGTTGCCGTTTTTTGCGTGAGAATCTTCTTATTCTTCCCTGCGCGAAACTCGTGGATAGGATGTGGCTGTGACCACTTCTACCCGCGCCAGCTTGCCGATTCTGGTGGCGCTCATCTCCGCAGCCACCTTTGCGTTGTCCGGTGCCACCGCGTCCGCGATTGTGGCCTCCGGGTGGACCTCCGGTGCGGCGGTGGCTGCAAGGTTGAGTCTTTCCGGACTCGTGCTGTTGCTGCCGGCGGTGTTGATTGCACGGAAGCAGTGGCCGGTGGTTCGGGCGAACTGGAAGGTCATCGTGGCCTTCGGTCTGGCGGCCATGGCCGGCATGCAGTACTTCTACTTTGTGGCTGTCTCCCGCTTGGATGTGTCGGTCGCCTTGTTGATCGAGCACATGGCGCCCCTGCTGATCGTGGGGTGGATCTGGTTCCGCACCGGCATCGCCCCGCGCGGACTGACCATCATCGGATCGCTGCTCGCCCTAGTCGGTCTGGCATTGGTTATCGGGGTTATTGAGAATCTGCTGGGTGAGGGGATCGAGCTCGACGCGCTTGGCGTGATCGCGGCGCTGCTGTCTGCGGTCTGTCTGGCCCTGTACTTCGCGATCGGAGCCAGAGATACCGGCGGTTTGCACCCGATCGTGATGACCTGTGGCGGCATGTTCGTGGGTTCGGCTGCAATCGGTTTATTGTCTCTGGTCGGCATTTTGCCGTTCGCCATGACCGCGAACCCGGTCGAGTTCACCTCCAAGTTCGGTTACGCCGAGTTGCCGTTCTGGGTGCCACTGGTGGTGTTGGTATTGCTGGCGACCGTGACCGCCTACATCACCGGCGTGTACTCGGCCCGTTTCCTTGGCTCCACGTTGGCGTCCTTTATCTCCTTGACCGAAGTCATGTTCGCGACTTTGTGGGCGTGGCTTTTCATCAGCCAGGATCTGAAACCTTCGCAGCTGTTCGGCGGTCTGTTCATCCTTGGTGGCATTATTTTGATCAAGTTGGACCACGGCCGGAACCAACCGAGTATCACTCACGACTAGTTGATTGTGGCACTAGTCACAATGTGTCGGGACGCGCGGCGTTCATGAACCGAAGAATCCGTCCGCGGCGGTGAAAAGCGGTAAGTTTGGTTAAATCTTTTGTCAAAAAGACGGACCCCCAAAGATCCTGCGCGGTGCCCTTTGCGCAGACAACATTGGAGAATTAATGACCACTGCAGCTACCTCTGCCGTCGGCGGGGCCACCAAGAGTGCTGGCCACGTTATCGTCGACTCGCTCAAAGCCCACGGTGTAGACCGCACCTGGATTGTGCCCGGCGAATCTTTCCTAGACGTCCTCGACGGCCTGTATGACTCCGGGATTGAAACCATGGTGTGCCGCCACGAAGGTGGCGCAGCCTATGCGGCTGAAGCCGACGGCAAGCTCAGCGATATCCCGGGTGTCGCCATGGTGACCCGAGGCCCCGGTGCCGCCAACGCACACGTCGGCCTGCATACCGCCTGGCAGGATTCCACCCCGATGGTCCTGTTCGTCGGCCTGATTCCTTTTGCCGACCGCGACCGCGAAGCCTTCCAAGAATTCGACATTCGCGCCTGGTTCAACACCGGCGCCAAGCGCGTCATGGTGCTCGATCAGGCTGAACGCGCCTCCGAGATCGTCGCCGAGGCCTTCTTCGCCGCCAAGTCCGGCCGCCCTGGTCCGGTCATTGTCGGCCTGCCAGAAGATGTCATTCAGGAACAGATCTCCCCGGAACTTCACCCGGTCATCCCGGTGGCGGTCGGCGGCATGGTCCGCGACGACTACCAAGACCTGCAGGAAGCTCTGGCCAAGTCCGAGAAGCCACTGGTCGTCACCGGTGGCTCCGACTGGACCGAAGAGTGCGCCGCTAAACTGACCGCCTGGCTGGAAGAGCACCGGATCCCGGCCGCCGCCGAATGGCGCACTCAAGGCGTCGTCCCATCCGGTTCGGACTGCTACGTGGGCCCGATCGGCTACGGCCGGCCACGACCCTCCATTGACATTCTGGAAGCCACCGACTTGGTGATCTACGTGGGCACGGTGCCCGGGGATGTGGTCACCTCCGGCTACATGGCCCGCCAAAACTGGGAGAACACCAACTTCTTGGTGACCATCGATACCTCCCTGCGCGGCCGCTCCGGCCCGGTCACCAAGCACATCGTGGCCAAACCTGCCGGTTTCGTCGAAGACTTGGTGAACCTCAAAGTCGAGACCAAGGACTCTTGGGACCAGTGGCGCGGGGTCATGCGACGCGAACAGGAATCCTTCGCGGCGCTGCCACCGGCAGACGCCAGCGATGTCACCGCCACCATGGACGCCATGATGGCCCACTTGGTGCCTCAACTGCCGGAGGACGCCATGGTCACTTTCGGTGCCGGCGAGCACACCAACTGGGCGCACCGCTACTTCCCAACCCGCACCTTCCGCTCCTTGGTCTCCTGCGGTAACGGCTCCATGGGCTACTCTGTGCCCTCGGCCATTGCCGCGTGCAAGATGTTCCCGGAGAAGTTGGTCGTCACCATCGCCGGTGACGGCGAGTTCATGATGAACGCCAACGAGCTCGCGACCGCAACCCAGTACGGGGCGACGCCACTGGTGATCGTGATGGACAACGCCGAATACGGCACCATCCGCACCCACCAGGAACGCCACTACCCGGGACGCATCTCCGGCACCCAGCTGGTCAACCCGGACTTCGCCATGATGGCCGACTCCTACGGTGGCGTCGGCTTCTCCGCCAGGACCAACGCGGAGATCCCGGCAGCTATTGACGGGGCGCTGGCCGCCATCAAGGATGGCAAGTTCGCACTGATCCACCTCTTCGTGGAACAACGCGCAGCAGCGTACTAACTTCTTTCAGGGCCACACTTACGGGCCTACTGCTAGGCTCGTAAGTACCCCCGGTGGGGTGGCTGAATGGTAGGCAACGACCCGCAAGGTCGTGCATGCAGGTTCGAATCCTGCCCCCACCTCTACGTTTGACATGCAACGAGACCTGCCGTCGGAAGATGCAGGTGCGCGGACTCCGAACGCCTCGCGCAGTTTGCTCGTCGTTTTTTCGACTTCGGCGAGAATCGGAGCGTCAGACTTATCGACGATGTATCTCGTGCCTTGTTCCAAGCTGCGGTGGGGGGCTTGAATTGGCGGTAGCGGTCCAAAGATGGCAAAGCTCCAACGTTTTCTTGACGGCTGCGATTACAAAGCCTTGTCTAAAAGTGGCTATGGTCTCAATAATCAGTCATTGGCCGCCATCCCGATTCGGCTTAGCTTGCTTGGCCTGACCTCTGTTATTCCCTCGTGTGAGCAACGAGTCAACCGTGACGTACTATGACAGTGCACTGGTTGTCATGTCACTATTCACCCTATTCTGAGACAAAATACATCATTTTAGAAAGGTCATGAATCCCGTGGCTGAAGAAAAAACACAGAGAAGGTTCAAACTTCCTTCCTTCGGCGCCCAAGTCCTGATCGGTCTGGCGCTTGGCGTACTCCTAGGATGGTTGGCTCTGCAGATCGGCCCGACCGGCCCTGACGGTGAGAGCCCGAACTGGCTGACCACCACCCTATCTACCATTGGCTCCACCTTCATCTCGCTGCTCCGAGCGATCGTGCCACCGCTGGTGTTCACCGCGATCGTGGCCTCTATTGCCAACCTGAGGCAGGTCACCAACGCGGCCCGTCTGGCCGGACAAACCTTACTCTGGTTTGCCATTACCGCGCTGATCTCCACCGGCATCGGCATTGCTCTGGGGCTGCTGGCCAAGCCGGGGTTCAACACTAACATCGATGCCTCCCAAGCCGCCGCGCCGAACCGGACCGGTTCCTGGTTGGACTTCCTCACCGGCCTGCTGCCGACCAACTTCTTGGCCCTCGGCATCCGCGGCGGGGATGAACCAAGCCTGAACTTCAACGTGCTGCAGATCGTGGTCATCGCGCTTGCGATCGGCATCGCCGCGCTTCGCACCGGCAAGAAAGCCGAGCCGTTCCTGACCTTCAACCAGTCGGCGCTGGACATCATCCAGACCGTGCTGTGGTGGATCATCCGGCTGGCCCCGCTGGGAACCGTGGGCCTGATCGGTAACGCCGTGGCATCCTACGGCTGGGATCTGCTCGCACCACTAGCCACTTACACTGTAGCCATCTATGTCGGTCTGGTGCTGGTGCTCTTCGGTGTCTACCCGCTGGTGCTCAAGTTCAACGGCCTGTCAGTCCGCCGCTTCTTCGCTGGCGCCTGGCCGGCGATCCAGCTGGCCTTTGTCTCCCGCTCCTCGCTGGGCACCCTGCCCGTGACCGAGCGCGTCACCGAGCGCAGCCTCGGAGTGCCGCGGGCCTATACCTCCTTCGCAGTGCCGCTGGGGGCCACCACCAAGATGGACGGTTGCGCCTCCATCTACCCGGCGATCTCCGCGATCTTCATTGCGCACTTCTTTGGGCTGGATCTCAGCTTCACCGACTACGTGCTGATCGTCTTTGTCTCCGTCGTGGGGTCTGCTGCCACCGCGGGGCTGACCGGCGCGATCGTCATGTTGACCCTGACCCTGTCCACTTTGGGTCTGCCGCTGGAAGGCGTCGGCCTGCTGCTGGCCATTGACCCGATCCTAGACATGGGTCGCACGGCTGTAAACGTCGCCGGACAGGCGCTGGTGCCGACTGTCGTGGCCAAGCGCGAGGGCATCCTAGACGAGCAGAAGTACAACTCGGCCACTGGCGCCGATGTGGTGGGCGCTCAGTCGGAGCCAGAACAGGCTGAAGCTAAATAGTCGAGGCCAACTAAAAGTCATTCGTCGAAACACTTGAGCCTAGTAGCGGCTCCACTTGCGGCGAACGCTGCCGAGCATAATCCAGTGTTGTCGAACATGCGGGTAACGCTTAGCATCGATCCGCAGGGCGACGGCACCGAGGTTGGCTCGGATACGGTGATTTCGGCCGATACCGCGTTGACCTTCCATGCTGATTGCATCATTCTCGGAGCCACAAACAAGAGGGGCACTTTCGTAGTACAGCTGCCGGAGACCTTCCGTTTGAGCTCGAGCGAGCCGTTTACCTTGAAGAACTTGGCCGGAACCACCTTGGCCAACTGCCAATCCGTGGCCCCGGCCGCCGCGTTGGCCTTCACCATTGTGGACGGTCCGCATCAACGATATAGGCGGTAGTATCTGGTTCGCCTGCTACCTGGATCACAAGGACGATGGCACGGACGTCATCTGGACCGTGGTTAACTGGCTCATCGTAAAAATGAGTGTATTTTGGTTCTGAATCCGCCGGTGTCCAGGAGTGCTCTGGTGATGTAGTGCAGCAGGTTGCGGAAGCCCAGAGCGGTGC